>JAEORX010000233.1 GCA_016840685.1 Candidatus Thorarchaeota archaeon | reverse complement strand
ACTGAGGTAGTTGAAGCGAAACGCATGATGGGGTATGTCCCTGAAGAGCCAGTCCTTCCAGAGCGACTCACTGGTTGGGAGTACGCAAATTACGTGAGTGATATCTGGCGTGTTCCCCGAGGCACTGAAAGGGAGAAGGAGCTTGACGAACTTCTGACCCTGCTGGACATCAAGGATGCAAGTGATGATCTCATTGAAACTTATTCTAAGGGAATGTCACGTAAGATCAGCCTAGTTGCAGCGTTGATACATCAACCTAAGGTCCTCATTCTGGATGAGCTTCAGGCAGGGATTGATCCCCGAGGTGCTGCAACCATCAAGGAGATTCTTAATGGTCTGAGAGCCAAAGGAGCTTCAATTCTGATGAGTACCCACATTTTGGAGATTGCAGAACAGCTCTGTGATAGAATTGGGATAATCAATCAAGGCAAGATGGTGGCTGAGGGATCAATGGACGAACTCAGAATGCAAGCTAAGGGTGAGAGGTCTCTGGAGGAGATATTCTTGTCATTGACAGGCGGTCCTGACATGCAAAAGATTGCTGAGTATCTTGGTGACGTGATGTGACACTCAATGACCTATGGGTCCTGTTGAAACAGGATCTGACACAGAGCTACAGAGTTTCAGGAGCAAAAGGAAAACGGACCACGCAGAAGAGCGTTTTTCGTCGACTGGCTGCCCCTATTGCAGCAGTTGCATTTGGAATCATAATCATTTTTGGTCTCATTTGGGTTGTCCCTATCATTGGTTGGGACAATCTTGATACTATACTCACAGACAACATTGACTCTGGCTCATCCTTGTTCAATGTCCTTCTACTGTTCTCCTTCATCGGGTCCATCATGGTGAGTGCAACCACCGTGGGAAACTCGTCACGAATGGAGTACCTCATGACAATGCCAATCTCACTTCGCACGTTGTTTCTCGAAAAGACGATCATCGTGATAGTCTACAGCTCTGTGTTCTTCCTCGTGATTGGGACTCCCATATTCATTGGACTTAGTATAGTTTCAAATGCCGCTCTTGCCTTTCTATCAATTCCGATATTTGTGGGGATGATGCTTATCATCTCGACCTTAGGAGTGTCTCTGGGTGGTCTCATGGGTCTGCTGTTCTCACGTCTTCTTGCAGGAAGACGACGACTCAAGCAGATTGGTTGGTTTGTTGGCACCTCTCTGGCTGTCCTTGCCAGCGCTCTGTACTATTACTTCATCTTCCTCTCTGATGGATTTGCTGAGATATTCCCGTGGATCTTTGAGATTTTGAACGCCTTTGGGTTCACCTCTGGCATCAGTCCTGGTGCAGCCACAAGCGCCCTTGCCTTGGGTTTTCTTGTGGGAGAGCCAATAATCATCAATGATGTCCTTCTTGCTCTATTGTATAGTGCTCTTGCCATTGGTCTTGTCAATCTCAATGCATATGTCAGCGAAACCGCTCACTACAGTGGGTGGCTAGCAAGTGGATCAAAGAGGACCTCGAAGGAGAAAGCGCCAGTGGCTCACGAGGTTTGGAACCCTCAGGCTATTCCAGGTCTTAGTTTCAACACAGCGACTAGTGTTTCAATATGGTATAACATCACAAACATACGCAGAGAAGGAAGAGTGCTAGCCCAGTATCTTGTGGGTCCTCTGAGATTCATCGTCATCATCCTCTTTGGTGTATTCGCCGGAGGTGAGCTCGTAATGGGATTTGCACCCTTCATTGTTATCGCGGTCACTGTTCCCTTTGTCATCTCCTATGCAGTCAGCTTTGCGGGCTATGAGCTCGTCTATGAGGGGCGAAACCTCATGAATCTCCAGCTTGCACCACTAAGCATGTATGACTATGTGATGGGGAAGGTATACAGCTCAGCACCCTTTGCCTTTGTGGTGAGTGCTGTGGTTTCTGTTCTTATCACAATAATGTCTCCCAGTCTTCTTGTCTATGTACCTGTTGTGATTCTCTCAGCAGTCTTCATCAATCAGGCCGCTGGAGGCATTGCAGCAAATGCCGCTGCAATAGGTGGTGACTTTCGTGCTGAACGAATCGTGACGCGGCAGAGAGGTGCACAGGTCCAGATGCCTATACGGGGTTGGTCTATACTTCGTGCCCAGCTCCTACCAAACTTGATTGGCTTTACCGGTCTCTCAGCGGTCCTTGGTCTAGGTCTCTTCCTAGGTCCTCTGTTCTCTTACGTGGCACTCGTGCCCTTTGGTGTCATATGTCTGAGTCTCTCACGACACTATGCTCGAAGTGCTGGTAATAAACTGACCCAGAAGGAAGCATCGGACTATCTCTGAATGTCTAGAGATCCAAGTTCCCGATTACCTTTGCTGGGGGTACTAGCATGTCACAGTCGAAATATTGCCCTATCATAGGTGTATCAATCTTCACAGGACTGAAGTCATCCCGTGGTCCACCCTGAATCTCAATCTTGAGATTACCAGACCGTCCATTTTTGATTGTGTACTCAAGGTATGCTGCGGTTAGGACAGCTGTATCGTACCCTTTACCAGATGGATTTGGAATGATCTTGGCATTGATGTTGGGTCCACTGTCAATCCACGCACCCTCATCCTCCATCTTGCAGCTAGCCTTGTAGATTGTTGTCTTATCTCTCACAACCTTTCCTGTTATGGTGTCTTTCCTCCAATTCAGGGATATGTTAGCCAGCTTTCTTGGATACCCCCATATCTCACGTCCTGCTGCCTGTGCGGTGTCAGTGTTAACATAGTTATACGCGAAGTATACGCCCACTTCCTCCTCTGTGGTTTCAGGATTGTCAAACACACATTGGACTAACAAGCCTGACTCCATGAATGTCCCAGTTTCTTTGCAGGGCATCTCTCCAAACATCAGAGCCGCTAGGGGCATCTGCGATGGTCGCAGCGGGGCTGGAAGCAAATCCTGTATCGTTTCCTCTGGTGGATTGAACATCGCGAGGAACAGCCTTGCATTGATATAGTGATAAGGCGGTCCAGGATATGCCGGTGATAGTAGTGGTGTACTCTCTCCTTTGGTCATCAGGAATCACCTCGTCAGCTTATCAAGCCTGATTATTGAATCTACCGAGCACTTCGTTAAAGGTTTAATTTCTTGAATATCACTGGCCAAACGAAGGTTCCTGTGATTGCTACCAGACTATACCGTATCGCCCTAAGCCAAATGTCTTCAGTGGGTAGAATTGGAGCCAATCCATACATCACTCCAATCACGAGTACCAATCCAATCACGACACGGAGAACTAGCCGCCACCTTTGTCCCTCGTATGGTTCA
>JAEORX010000057.1 GCA_016840685.1 Candidatus Thorarchaeota archaeon | reverse complement strand
GTCTCTATCTTTCAATTAACCCGCATCTGCCAGCCCTTTTTGTAGATGTTGGAGGTTATTCTTATGGAAATCCCTATGAAAGGCTTGCATATGACTCTGCAGTTTCTGAGTTCCTCTATATACCCCTTCCAGATTATGAAAAATCGGTGAGTTTCACGGTTTCACTCAGTTCTTCTTACCGATATCATTTCGGTTTCCGATACTTCTCCATGGACGCCTATTGGTATGGTCCTATCGACTCGCTTAGTGATTGGAATCTAGATGTGGTCTTTCCAGTGATAGCGCTCGGACCCGTTGCGATAACACTCGTAGATATTGTGGTTCTGATAAACAGTATCCTCCTTGGAGCATTTCTTATCGTTAGGGTCGCCATCTATTTTAGAAAGTTAGGTATGTCGAACGTCATCAGAGACCCACGTACCATCCCATTCATCCTTCTCTGTGCGAGTTCGGTCTGTCCATGGGCGATCTATACACAAACGCTCTTTCCTTGGTCTGGTCCCGAGAGCACAGTCACCTTCGTGAGATGCACTCCTATTGCCACCTATCTGGAGTCCAGTGCTGGAAGTATGACACTCATAGACCCAGGGCTCGCAGCAGTCATGTATGATGTCATTGCCATGGGCCTTGTAGGCGCAGCATTCATCATGTTCTGGTTCCCCCTTCTCGTGGGTCTGAGTAGGATTGGTGTTTCAGTCGAACACCGGATTGATCCAATCTTCTTGATAGTTCTGGTGATGCCATTACTCCTTGTGCTAACAGCATTTATGCCTGGGTTCTCCATCCACACAGTGACTCTCGAACTTGGAAGCTACTTGGCTTTGCTTGCATTACCCCTCTGGTTGATTCTAGAGGTGGTCCAAAAAAGAAGATGAATCATCTAGCGAGTATTTTATGAGGAGTGAGTTATAGGTGAGAATTCTTGCACCCTCCCATTAGACTACCAAAGAGCACTCTTTGTGTTTCAAGATTTCTTAATAAGATTGGTCCGATGCTCTTGAGTATTTTCACTCCGCCTCTCATTTTTGTAAAGCTTTTTCTATGAGGAATCACAAAAGAGTACAGTGGAACGTGATGGGGACTGAACAACCCTTTGCTACAAAGATATTCTTGCTCAACACTTCGATAGTTGTACTCCTCCTACTCATATTGCTGGTTCCTCCACTTGTTTACAGTGGACGTGGTCTTGAAAGTCCAGTTATCAATTCGACTGATGAAGTCATTACGGATGCTATAGGACAGGATGTGACAAAAGTAAGCGTACCTGCGACCAATATGGCTTACATCCTAAACGAAACGCCATCCCCTACTTCGGGATCATGGCAATTTGATTGGACTCCTCTATGGCCCAATCTTGGAAAGATAGATACTACGTTGAATGAACAGGGGCTGCTCTTGGATCTTACCTCAATTGAATACAAGCTCGATACTGCTTTGAGTGTGCCTTTGGATGATTATAACACTCTTGACTTCTGTGCCAGTGTGTCTCTTTTGTCAGGCGAAGCATCTGTAGGTCTATTTGCTCGATATATCGATTATTACGGACAGAATCTTATGCACCTCGATCAATTTCAACAAGCAAATCTGACTACTGAGAATGACCGTGTAAATCTGAGTTTTAGTGCACCATTATCAACCATAAACTCAGAGGTCTATCATTGGCTTGTTCACGCGTTTTTACAGGTCAAAGTAACTTCGACATCAAATGCTAGGCTTCAACTGCATAATGTCAGTGCTAGAGTAACTTCATCTCACGACTTATTTCGATTGAGAATAGATGTCCAATCAACAAATGGCTCAAGTCTTTTCGCTAATCCATACTTCAAATGGATTCGGGACCCTCCACGGATCAATCTGACACGGCATGGAGTCTATGACGAATGGGCCATCATTCATCCTGCGAGACCAAACGACACACTGTACCTATCACCTGGCAACTTCTCAGGCTATAGCGGGTGGCGTTCCACTATCAGGTATTCTGGAAAGTGTGTACCGGTTAGTCTGTCTTTAGGTTATGGTGAAGATACACACTGGGGGATTCGACTTCATTCCGCTCGTCTATATCTATCAATCAAACCTAACTTGCCATCAATAGAGTTGAATGTGATTGATGGTGACTATGATCCCTACTACTTGTTTCCCTTTGATCCTAAAGTAGCAGAATTCGTCTATGTGCCTGCTGAGGATGATGACAAATGGTATCACATTGGTGTTTCATCTGATCCAACATTTCTATTCAAGTTTAGACGAACTGCAATAGGTGCTGGCTGGGATGGCCCTCTGTCCTCTTCTCAAGACCTGCATCTAGAGGTTACCTTTCCAATAGCAAACCTTGGAAATCTTGCATTGACAATTTCAGACATCATGGTTTTGATAATCTGTGTTCTACTGCTGGTCCTACTTGTTGCTAGAATTTTGATTCATTTCAGAGAATTAGGAGCATCTATTGTACTTAGAGACCCACGACTGGTTCCAGTCATTCTACTGTTTGTTGGTGCATTTCTGCCATGGGTTGTATATTCCCACTCGGTGATGTCCTGGAGCGGACCTGTAATTACGGTAAATTATGCTGGGATTAATCCACTAGCGACCTATCTCGAATTCTACAATGATAGTTTGATTATAATTCATCCAGGCATAGTACTAGTGGCATATGATTTGAATGCTGTTTGGTTGGTCTTAGGTGCATTTTTCCTATTCTGGCTTCCACTTCTCTATTGTACAACGAGTGTTGGTGTTTCTAAGGATAAGAGGTATGATTCGCATTTTGCAATAATGCTAATGCTTCCAATTGTACTTGTTCTGAGCTCGTTGTTTCCTGGATTCTACATTTCCTCAATAGATTTGGGACCAGGGAGCTTTTTGTCATTATTATCTCTGCCTCTTTGGATAGTCATTGAAACCCTCCAGAGAAAGCTTCTACCCAAGGGATAAGTGCCTTAGACTCTCTAGCGAGTGTTTTATGAGGAGTGAGCTCTTGGTGAAACACAATCAATGGGTGCGTTTCTATGAGTTTCGATACTTCCAAGACTATGACCATTAAGCTCTCCCACGAGTTGCCTCCTGACCCTGTCTTTGACCCACAATATCGACGTGCTCCAAATAGAGGGTATGATCTCACCCCTATTGATACCATTGTGGCAGTCAAGAATGCACTCAGGTATGTGCCTGAGAACCTTCATGAAACCCTAGCACCTGAGTTCCTCAACGAACTCATGACAAGAGGACGTATCTACGGGTATCGCTATCGGCCAGAGGGACCAATCATGGCCAAGCCTATTGATGAGTACAAAGGTATCCTCGAGGCTCGAGCACTCCAGGTAATGATGGACAACAATCTTGACTTCAATGTTGCCCTCTATCCCTACGAGCTCGTCACGTATGGCGAAAGCGGTCAAGTGTGCCAGAACTGGATGCAGTATCAACTGATTAAGAAGTATCTCGAGAGAATGACCGATGAACAGACCCTCGTCGTCAGCTCAGGTCATCCAGTGGGTCTCTTTCCATCTCACAAGAACGCGCCGCGAGCAATCACCACCAACGGTCTCATGGTCGGAATGTTCGACACGCTTGCTGGCTTCCATCATGCTGCAGCCAAGGGAGCGGCCAATTACGGCCAGATGACAGCTGGAGGTTGGATGTATATTGGTCCTCAAGGGATTGTTCATGGTACTTACATCACACTCTTGAATGCTGGACGAATGTACCTTGGCATCCCTGAGGGTAGCGACTTGAGTGGGAAAGTCTTCTTGACGTCTGGGCTTGGCGGGATGAGTGGTGCGCAGGCAAAAGCAGTCGAGATTGCTGGAGGTATTGGAGTCATTGCAGAGGTTGACAAGAGTCGTATTGACACTCGTAGTGAACAGGGTTGGTTAACCAAATATTCTGGTGACCTTGATGAAATATTTGAATGGGTAGATGACTATCGTTCCACCGGTAAACCGGTTTCTATAGGTTATTACGGAAATGTCGTTGATCTCTGGGAATATGTTGTGCAGAACAATATCAAAATAGAATTGGCCTCAGACCAGACCTCGTGCCATGATGCTTATGGAGGTGGATATACACCTCAGGGAGTCACATTCGAAGAGGGTCGTGACCTACTCAAGACCAACCGAGAGCGATTTGAGGAACTTGTCAATGAGTCTCTTCAGAGGCAATTCGAGCTCATTGAAACCATGACAAAGAAGGGGACCCATTTCTGGGACTACGGAAACAGCTTCATGAAGGCCGTCTTTGACGCTGGTGTCAAGCGGATTGCCAAGAATGGCGAGAATGAGTCTGATGGTTTCATCTTTCCATCTTATGTTGAGGACATCATGGGACCTATCTGTTTTGACTATGGCTATGGTCCATTCCGCTGGGTTTGTCTCAGCGGGAAACATGGTGACCTGATAGCCACTGATAGGATGGCGATGTCAAGGATTGACCCTGATAGACGCGGTCAGGACCGTGATAACTACATCTGGATTCGAGATGCAGAGAAGAATGCCCTTGTTGTTGGTTCCCAAGCCCGTATCCTATATGCTGATGCTCGAGGTAGAGTAGATATCGCTCTCGCATTCAATAAAATGGTCCGAGAGAAAAAGGTCGGTCCTATCATGCTCGGTCGGGATCATCATGATACTGGAGGAACAGACTCTCCCTTCAGAGAGACCGCAAACATTCGAGATGGTAGCAATGTCATGAGCGACATGGCTCACCAGTGTTGGGCTGGAAATGTAGCACGTGGAATGACCCTCTGTGTTCTGTCAAATGGAGGTGGCGTGGGCACGGGGAAGGCGATCAATGGTGGGTTTGGTCTGGTCCTTGATGGTAGCGAACGAGTGGATAATATCATACGGTCAGCTCTCGACTGGGATGTGATGGGTGGTGTCGCACGTCGTGCATGGGCACGAAATGAACATGCCATTGAAACAGCCATAGAATGGAATGAACGACAACAAAACAAAGGTCAGATCTCAATCCCCTTCACGGTAAAGACTGGTCTAGTTGAGGAATTAGTTGAGAAGGTTTTCAAGAAATAATAGAGATACAGATTTCACAAATCCAACGATAACTACTAAAGTGAGCATCCATCAACGCCTGTTGGCAGTAACCCGTTCCCGGTGTTCATTGTCTATTAGGCCTTGGTGGATACAATGCCAGTCATGGTTGACGGTGAGAGTCTCACTATAGAAGATGTTGTCCAAGTGGCACGACATAATGAACCAGTCATTTTACACGAATCAGCAAAGTCTCGTATCAAGAAAAGTAGGGCAGTAGTTGAAGCGGCAGTCAAAGAGGGACGGGTTGTATATGGAGTCAACACAGGTTTTGGAAACCTTGCCCACGTATCTATAAACAAAAAGGACCTTGCACGTCTTCAGGTAAACCTGATCCGGAGTCACAGTGTCGGTGTGGGACCTCCCTTCTCACGAGAAGTAGTCCGCGGAATGATGCTTCTCAGAGCGAATGCACTCGCTAAGGGTTACTCCGGTGTCCGACTGGAGGTCATCGAAACCCTCCTCGAGATGTTGAACAAGGATGTGACGCCGGTTGTTCCGCAGCAGGGGTCAGTAGGATCCAGCGGTGATCTTGCACCGCTAGCTCATATGGCTATGGTCTTACTTGGGGAAGGGGAGGCTATCCTCTCAGGAAAAACCATGGGTGGTGGGGAGGCTCTTCATAAGGCTGGAATCAACGCGCTCAAACTACAGGCCAAGGAAGGAGTGGCACTAATCAATGGAACCCAACCAATGAGCGCGGTTGGAGTTTTCGTCGTTCACGATGCATTGAAACTTGTACATGATGCGACCATAGCCGCCTCAATGAGCCTTGAAGCGCTCCGTGGCACGCGTGTAGCAGCAGATGAGAGGATACACTCCATTCGTCCACATGAAGGACAAATCGATGTGGCTGCGGCACAAAGAAGGATACTCATGGATAGTGAGATCAACCATTCTCATGCCAATTGCGGAAAAGTGCAGGATGCCTACTCGCTACGATGTATTCCTCAGGTCTTGGGGGCCTCACTAGATGCCATAAGGTATGCATATAGTGTTCTGGAAACTGAGATTAATGCTGCTACAGATAATCCCCTCGTGTTTGGTGATGATGGAGTAGTACTCTCAGGAGGCAACTTTCATGGCCAGCCTGTTGCACTTGCGATGGACTTTGTAGGAATCGCGATATCTGAGATAGCTAGTATATCGGAACGGAGAATCAATCGACTAGTCAACCCACATCTGAGCGAGTTACCTGCTTTCCTCACAACAGAGGGAGGTCTTGAATCAGGAATGATGATGGCTCAATATACCGCCGCCGCTCTTGTTTCTGAGAACAAGGTGTTGTCTCACCCTGCAAGTGTTGACTCAATCCCTACAAGTGCAGACCAAGAGGATCATGTCAGCATGGGGACAATCGCAGCACGAAAAGCAGCGAATATACTGGAGAACACACTGAATGTTGTGGCAATCGAGTACATGTGTGCATGCCAGGGTCTCGACTATCTTGCTCCCTTGAACCCCTCAGGACCCCTCCAAGAAGCGTTCAAGACAATCAGAAAGAGAGTTCCCAAACTAGAGGATGATCGACCACTCTCTCCTGATATTGCTAAGATTCGTGAGCTGATGAGTGCTGGCGAAATCATAGCTTCAGTTGAGTCAATCACCGGACCACTCTTCGAGAACTAGGGTCCTAGCTTCGTGTGAATTACCTGACCATTTGAGATGACTGTGTGAACCAGGTTTACACCAAATCTCCAGGTGAGATACTCAGGATTCGGACAGTCGAGGATGAGGATATCTGCAACTTTGCCCTCTTCGATACTTCCATGGGTAGACCCCCTATTCAAAGCATGCGCTGCGTTGATTGTAACTGCCGAGAGCGCCTCTTGTGGTTTCATCTTCATCTTGTAACATGCTAGAGCGATAGTGAAGAACAGCGACTCGTTTGCGCAATTTGGATTGAAGTCAGTGGCTAAAGCGACAGGTAGTCCCATTTCAATCATTCCTCTAGCATCTGCATAATCTGTGTCCAGACTGAATGCAGTGGCAGGTAATAGAGTAGCTATGGTGCCTGCTTTGCGCATCGCTTCAAGACCTTCCTCAGATGCCCTGAGTAGATGATCTGCAGAAACTGCACCGACCTCGGCAGCAAGATTCGCACCCCCAAGTTGCACAATCTCATCAGCGTGAATCTTGAGCTTCATTCCCTTGCCTCTCGCGGCAAGAAGGATTTTCCTTGACTGCTCAATATCAAACACACCCTGCTCACAAAAGACATCACAGAACTCTGCAAGACTACTCTTTGCGACAGCGGGAATCATTTCATCGATGACCAGATCAACATATGCGTCAGTCCTTCCCTCAAACTCGGGAGGTATAGCATGCGCCCCCAAGAACGTTGATATCAAATTGAGCGGGAGTTTCTCCCTAAGTTCATCAACAGCTCTGAGCATCTTCAGCTCATTCTCAGTATCGAGACCGTATCCACTCTTTGCCTCAATCGTGGTGGTACCCATACTCAGCATGCTTTCAGCATATGAGAACGCGTTCGCAACCAGATCTCCTTGACTAGCTAATCTTGTGGAGCGTAGTGTGTTCAAAATCCCTCCACCAGCCTCTAGAATCTCAAGGTAGGTCTTCCCAGCTAATTTCATCGCAAAGTCTCTCTCCCGAGACCCTGCAAATGCCAAATGGGTATGACTATCAACAAAGCCCGGTGTGGCCAGCATCCCTGGGAATTCAATTGCGGGAAGTCTTGGTTCCTCAGTCACTTGAGAAAGGACATCCTTCGTCGGTCCAATTGCTACTATTTTGCCATCCTTGATTGCAATGGCGCCATTATCAATCACAGACACATCATTCATCTGTGCCCCAACTTTCGGTGAATCACTATGACCCTCTAATGTGGCTACTTGTCCGATATTTGTAAGGAGAAGATCCGGTTTCATTCTTCACACTCTACCTTTGCATGCCGGTTTTTTGATTTGAAAACCTCAGCAATAAATCAGACGGATTAATATGGGACTGACCCCCGAAATCCACAAGACAGAACCGGGGCGTCGTATAATGGACTATCTGATTCTTAGCTGGCAGGATGTGTACAATCTAACCCTTCAGTTATCTGAACGAATTGTCAATAGTGGCTATGTTCCTGATGTCATCGTAGGCATCGCGAGGGGAGGTTGGATTCCTGCTCGAATTCTCTCAGATGTCCTTTATGCGAGTACCTTACAGAACATTCGTATTGAATACTATACTGATGTTGGTGCAAAGGGTAAGGAACCTCAAATCACTCAACCCCTTACAGGTTCTATGAAGGGTAAAAAGATCCTCTTGGTTGATGAGGTTGCAGATACAGGCGACACCCTGCATCATGCCCTTGAGCATGTGAAAGTCCTCGGTGCATCAAACGTTCGTTCGGCTGTCCTCCACTACAAGCCAAGCTCTTCTGTCATACCGGATTATTTTATGGTTGAAACATCAAGCTGGCTTGTATATCCCTGGGAGAACCGTGAGTCGATTATCGCCCTGGTTAAGATTTTCAAGACAGAAAATCCATCTCTTACAATGAAGGAAATAAGAGACAAGCTGGTATTCGAGGTTGGGTTCGAACCAACTGTGACAGACTATTTCATCAAGCGATTGTGAACCGAGGTCATCTCATTGCGAATTGAGAAAATTGGGACTGAGAATCACGAAAAAACTGTCGGGATTGCAGAGTTCCAGAATACCAGAGAACTAACTCAGAACCAGCTGATTCAACTAGTAGTAACTCTATCCAGTGATGAAACCACAATCCAGCTCCTCAATGGGTTGTTGATCTCAGATGAGATTCACCTTCTCTCTGCTGCAGAGAATGCAATCAATGCACAACATGGAAACTACATGCTCTCTCGCAGTTTAGATGTAGAAATTATTGTATTTGCATCTGCACAACGGCAGATAGGCAAGGCTATCGAAGCATTGGGGGTCTATGACGGGTTAGGTGAAGTTGCTGCTGTTGTGTTGGGAAGCGATGCCAAGTCTGTAGAAAACACAATCCAAAAACTAGCCGAGAAGATAGGGCAAGAAATTATCCCAGCATTTCCGCCAACCATGGAGCGACTAAGGCGGATAAAGAAGCAGTTCGAGATCAGTAATACAGAGATCTCTGCAATCTCTGACTCAGAAAGCATCGAGTCACAGATGGCTGCTCTCTCCCGGTGTGTAGTGAGTCGAGTTTCACTAGTAGCAATTGATAGTTGAATCAAACTCTAATACATGTCGTCACGCATTGTCATTATGGATAAGATGTCATTTTTTTCATCTAGAACAGAGAGCCCGGTCCAATCGCCTACAATCTCCACCAGTACAGTCTTATCAGGTGCATCTAAGTTGACTTTCCTTGGGATAACTGATGCCACTGCTATGACAACCTCCATATTTTCAAGTTGTGTATGTCGCCGCCTAACACTAACCCGGAAACTCTCCTTGTTTCCTATCTTAGGGAGCAATCTCTCAGCAGCTTTTACAATCTCCTCAAGTTCTGAGTCAACACACTCGTGCAAGGGGGTGAAGCGAATTGCGAAGCGGAACTGATACGGATTTTCTACTGCGAATTCCCTGAGACTGGTGATAACTCTAAAGGGGTCCAGTGAGGTATTACAGGCTAAAAGCCCAGATACTGGTGTCTGAGAAACCTTGAGCTCTGAGTCTTCAAGTAAGTCTCCAATGAAGTATCGGATTTCAGACATCGCGGCACGTTCACGGTTTCTTGGACATGCTATTAGCAGATTGTATTTTTGCAGTTTTTCTTGCCTCATATTTCTGCATCTATGATTCTGGCGCTCCAAAATCTCATCGCATCAGAGTCGACCCTCAGGTCCGCTTCAACCTGAGCGATTGGTAGCGCTCCCTCTCTGTATATCTTGATACTACGTGTATCTTCCTCGGTTTCAGGTGCTTCAACACCAATTATTGTTGAATTTTCATGGGCGAGTGAGGGTCCTCCATCTATGTAAAGGTCAACTTCATCTCCAAGCTGTCCCAAAGCCACAGATAGGTTGAAGGGACTAGGACCACCACTTCGATTCGCACTTGTGCCCACAATGGGGCCGCCAATCTTGCTAGCAATTCCTCTTGGAATGATATGGTCTGGCACTCTGATCGCTATAGAACCCCTCCCAGCTGTGATATGTGCTGGAACATCAGGGCGAGGCTCAACAATCAATGTGAGTGCGCCTGGCCAAAACAATCTGGCGATGACCCGTTCCAAACTCTGAAAATCATGGTACAACCCGCACTGAGTTTCATCAGCGAATAATAGAGGAAATCCAACTCTCCGGTCGCGCCTCTTAACTGCAATAAGCCGTTCCAAAGCGTCAGGATTTCTAGGGTCACATCCGAGCCCGTAGCTTGTGTCGGTTGGATATGCAACAATACCCCCTGCCTTAAATACCTCGGCAGCCCTCTCGATGACATTGTCGCATCTATCCATGTTCTCGATTCTCATAATCTCAGCACTCAATGATGTTCCCATATTACTCCCTGCAAACATACATATGGCCCTTACGTTCGATTGTGCTTCCAAGGAGGAATTCCCATTTACGGAGTGATTCTTGCTGCAGGTAAGGGAGAACGAATGAGACCTTTGACAGATGAGATTCCAAAGGCTCTTGTCAATGTTGCAGGAAAAACACTCCTAGAGTGGGCTGTTGATCGATATATCCGGGCTGAAATTTCTAACATTGTGATTGCAGTCGGTTGGAAAGGGTCACTCATTGAGGACTTTGTAAAAACCTCTCATCTCGGAGTGAAAGTTGTTCATGTTCATGATTATGAGATTGGCCCCCTTCAAACATTGTTGACAGCGCTAGAAAACTTTGAGGGTAACTTTCTTCTCTCTCCAGTGGATGCTATAATCGAACCTGCAAGTCTTATAGGAATGGGTGCATATCATTCTGAGACCTGTGGTCATGAGGGCATGTTACTTGCGACCAATTCTGATGCAGAATCGGGCACCTTAGTCGGAATAGATGAGGATGGTCTTGTCAAAGAAATTGGAGATGTCCACACTAAAATAAACAGTGTAAGAAGTGCCATGATGTTCATTGGAAACACCACTATTAGGGAATCCTGCAGGACTGCTATAGATGATGGAAAGGAACGAGTTGTACAGTTGCTAGAGCAGCTGGTCCAGAAAGGTAGTCATGTTCACACTTACAATATGCAACAGTCAATCCTCGATATTGACACTCTATCAGATCTTCTTTCGGCGAACGAATTTCTCCTCAAACGAGGTTGTGTGAGTGGCGAGGGGTCAGTCTATGTACCTTCTGGTGATAGAATTGAGTTGGGTGATACTCTGACACTTAAAACAAATATCAAACTCGAGAAGGGAACTACCATCATAGGTCCTGTATTGGTTTTGTCTGGTTGTCATATTAGCGAGAACTGCACCCTTGGACCCAATGTGACCATTGACTCGAATACCACGCTGTCTAGAGGGTGTGTGGTTTCGGATGCAGTGATATTCGGAGGAACAAAAATTTCATCTCAAAGACATATTCATAGGAGTATCATCTATCGCTCCATTGAGTATGATGTAGAGGTGTGAGTGATGCCAAGTAGATTCAGATTAAGGCGTGTATTCCAAGGTCTTGTGTCTTGGATTGCCCACCCTCTTGCACAAGCTGGAGTCAGACCAAATACCATCACATACTTCAGCCTATTTTTAGCCCTCTTAGCGGCTCTTTCACTCAATATCACAAACTCTCAGATTATGTTTGGGATACTTGTTTTCCTATCTGGACTATTTGATGGAGTTGATGGAGCTGTCGCAAGAGAGCAGAAACGCTCCTCTGATCTTGGTGCCTTTACTGACTCCGTTATAGACAAGGTTTCAGAGATTATTATCTTGGGGTCTATCGCTATAGAATATTCAGGGTACATCTTTCTTAACCTACAGGTGGAACTGTGGGTGTTCATCGCAGTTAGTGGATGGTTACTGACAAGCTACTCACGCTCTCGAGCATCACACCTCGGCGTCAAGGACATCGACATAGGATTGGGCGGACGTTCTGAGCGATTGTTCACACTAGTGGCATTCTCTGTTCTGAGCCAGCTACTCTGGGGATTGGTGGTCACAGCAGTGATGGGTGTCTTAACTGCTGGGTATAGATTCTATAAGTATCAGAACGAATTAAGTCATCAGAGAGAATCGACCTGATTCCACCATCATACTTAAGAGTGACATCAATCAGGCCGCTCACCAATCATTCATTGGAGACCCTAATCATGGCCAAGTTTAGAGCAGACCATTATCTTATTGCAGAGTTCGAACAAGTCACCGATCCAAAAGACACTGGAGGGAGAGTTCTCTCAGCCCTGAAAGAGCTACAAGAATTGAAAGATCTCGCTATCGTGTCGAAACGCATGGAGGGCAAGTCTTGGCAAGAGATTGTGGGCCGTATCGATGTCCCTGCTGGGTCTAAGGCTTTTTGGGCTATGATAAAGAAGGATCTTACCAAGAGAGAGCCATATCATCTCTTCATCAGATTCGACATGAATGGTGAGGGTGAGTCTATCGACGACGCTCGCGCCAATGTCAAGGCTTGGATAGAGCGGAGTGTGGTTCCTAAGATTGAAGCCAAAACAAGTGTAAAGACCATCAAGGTCCTTCAACCAAATGAGGTCTTTATGCCAAAGCTTGACTAGCCACTCAATCGTCTAAAACATCTATCACATAAAGATCTGTACCAACAGCTTGAACAAGCTCTGGACGAGAGTCTCCATCGACATCACCAACTGCTATGTGTGACTCGGTAGACTTTCGTGATGTCTTGAGTGATGTGTCTTCAACGATTCTTTTACCCACGAATCCGAGGACCGTGATAGTCGAATTTGAATGGCTTGAAACTATCTGTCCATTTCCATTTTCCCAGAAGTTGCCAATTCTAATGGAGGTGACTGGTTTTGGTGCCTTTATAGAGTCGTGCTTCTCCATTGCACCTTTCACTATTCCAAACAAATGCAGATGTTGCCCATTGGATACTGCAACCACCTCGGAGTTTCCATCTTTAGTCATGTCGCCAGACGCTACCAGACTAACATCTCCTCCTACCCTTACCTTCGCTCGCTCATGGAGTCTATCATCAGCATATTGATAGACGAAGAGATGTCCCGAGTCATCACCAAAAACAAACCGACTATAGGGGAGTCCCTTACTGTGCAAAGGTTGTATTGAGAAGATAGGGTGTTCTAACATCTTGTCTGCAAGCTTGTCCAACGCCACATCATACCAACCGTAGCATCGCAGATGACCATCGGTTGTAGCCACAACAACCTCTGATCGGTCATCACTCAGTACATTGAGAACAACAACTGCTGTTGGGAGGGAACCCAAGGGTGTTGTCGCCTTTACACTAAGCTCCCCATCCATGTGGACAAGAACTCGAAGTATGTTGTCTAACCCTCCAATCAAAAAATCAGGTGTTCCATTACCTATCACATCTCCAATCCCAAGCGCAGCCAAGGGTGGTAGTCCGCCCACCCTACTAATCTCATTCACTTCCCCGTCCGTTTCAATTTCATAGACAATCATGTCTCCATTGAGTGTAGAAACAACAGGATTTGCTCTACCATCACAGGAAAAGTCAACCAGTTCGACAGATGTGATGACCTCTTTGAAGGATACCTTTGAGATAACTTCAAGCTTGGTCATTAGGGATGTCCCCGGGGTTGAAGATGCTGGGGGAAATTCCAACAATTAAAGATTATTCCATCAAGGTCTAGGACTTATTTACAGAAGCAATAGTATTTTGAAGTGATGCCCTTAAGACCACCTTTGCGTAATGTGATTTTGTCATGAGAGATACGGACGACCTCCCAGAATTGGATGGTGAACTATGGGTTGAAGACTCAGAAACTGTGACAAAGGAATTGCAGCAATTCGTAACGGAGTTTGAATCCTTTACTCCAGAACTCTTTACACAGATTAAATTCCATCTATTAAGAGGTCCGGGTCTCACAAAGCAAAGTAGGGATGAACTCTGCGAACTCTCAATCCATACTAGGACTTGTCAGAAATGTGATCTTCTGTATATCGCCAAGAAGTGCCTTCTCTGGTATAGGCTATTCCAATTGATTCAGTGGAAAACAGTAGAAAGGACTCCCCCCTGCATCCGTTTGGCTTTTATCAAGAAAAGCATCAAGACTGTGGCCAATTATCTATCTAAAACAAATCTCATCAATCCTCCGTTCTATAGAGCTCGAGGTTCTACCTCATGCAATCTGATGCGTCGGTGGGGGTATTGCCAACCAAACGAATACTGTCGGGCAATGGAGTCTGAAAACACCTTAGAATACAATAACGCCCGAGAACGCGTGAAGAAGTCTAGAAAATCGAGATAATCTTTCGATTGTTATGGCTTATATACTGACACGGGTTCATCCAAAAGGGGCTTCCACTATGCCGGATGATTTCGATGTTGATGTCATCAAGCTCATACGCTTGACTGGGCTTAGAGAGTCTGAGATTGTGCAAGCTCGTGAACAGAAAGATATGACTTGGAAGCATATCCAGAAGTCAGTTAGTGAACACAATCATTTCATCGAGATGGGAGAGAAACACACTCGTCAGAAGGCTGTGCAAGACCCTGTCCATGGTGCAATCCTCCTTGAACCCTGGGAACTCGATCTCATCTCCACCTGGGAGATGCTTCGTCTCAGATATGTACGACAGCTGGGGCCTGCTCATCTTGTCTATCCGGGTGCCACACACACACGATTCGAGCACTGTCTTGGTACAAACTTTCTGGCGCAGAAGTCTATCAGAGTTGTGAACTACTGTGATGACCTAAATACTGCTTGTTTTCAGCCCTTCTCCCGTCTCTTGGATGACTATCACCAGAAGCTGTTCAGGGCTGCAGCATTACTCCATGACTGTGGCCATCCACCCACCAGTCATACCATTGAGTATGCTCTGGAATCATGGGTTGGCCTTGACCATCTTGACCTTGGTGAGTTCTTGTTGCTGAATAGTGGCCTCAACGATGTTCTCAATCAACATGAGATTGAACCCCATGACGTGATAGATATCTTTCGACGACGAGGAACGAACCCCATCATGAACCTTCTCTCTGAGTTTCTTGACCATCCTCTTGATATAGACAAGACTGACTATCTCATTAGAGATGCGCACTTCAGTGGAGTGCAGCTTGGAATTTTCCCGGCCGAGAGAGTGCTGTTGACCAATCGAGTAGTGAAGAATCGAGATGGTAAATACATCAGAGCCTTCATGCTAAAGGCTCTTCATTCTCTCGAAGCTTTGATTCTTAGTAGAAATTGGATGTATATGGATTTGTATTTCCACACAACCGTTAAACTCACTGAAGCAATGGTGTCCAAAGCCACATACTTCAGAATGAAGGAAGAGAACCTCTCGAAGAACGAGTGTATAGGACTGTTCACACGAATGACTGATGGAGACCTCTTCAGATGGCTTGAGGAGTCTGACGTTGAATTTGTAAGAGAGTATGCAGCACGAATTCGTTATCGCAAATTGTTCAAGGTGGTCCTGTCGAGACCCCTTTCATCATTCGAGGCTGATACACAGAAGTTCTTTCGTGAAACACTTCACGACATAAAGAAGCTAATTGATGCTGAGAATGAGGTTTCTGATGAGCCGGGAGAGGTTTTGATAGATGTTGTATCTCCCCCTCTGGGTGAAAAAACCTTAGGCCAAATACCTCTCTTAGTTGGGGGAGAGCAAGGCTTTGACCTTATCAATCTTGACGAGTCCCAAGAGGGTCGTCCTCTGATGCAGATTCTTAAACAACAAGCACGTACACTCCCCTCAGTCAGAGTGTATGCAGATGTGCCGAACGCTGACCAGGTTCGTAAGAAGTTTGACAAAACCTTCCCGGTGGCTGATATACCCACTTATCGTGAGGATGAGTACGACCTCACTGAATATTGATCAGGTGTTTCACAATTTCCACTATACGTTTGTATTCTTTCTCAATATAGACAATGCCGTAGACCGCCTCTATGAGAGTCCCTTTATCATGCTCAATCTCAGATTTGCTTGGTTTGTCAGGGTCAAAGTGGATTCGGTACTTATAGAGACCCCATTTATCGCAGAGCTTGGCCATGTTCTCATTGGATACAATCTCGGCTTTCCTCTGTGTGATTTTGCCCGCATTTCCCAAGTGTTCCTCCCAGAGATGCTGTATGACTGCAGATGAGATGACAGCATCACCAACGAGTGCTAAGACTTGCGCCATCTCGCTGAGGTTGATCATCATTGCAAACCCCTCTTCCCCAAGACGGTCCATATGACTTCCAAGATATTGGGTTTCCAGCTCCATGAAGATGTTCTTTGTACTGGGTTGAAACATCGCCACTTGAATGAGTTCGTCGTCCGCGAACTCCAGATCAAGTACTTGCTCCAGCTCTGGTATCAGGTCCCTCCTGACCCTCTCCAAACCTGCCTGAATGTATTCCATATCTATAAGCCATCGGTCCAGCTTGGTCAAGAGCCTAGAATTATTCTCTGGGGTTTCTTGTTGAGTTGACCTTACTGCTGTGATTAGGAGGATGAGTTTATCTTCGATACCAATTGGCTTCCAGGAAAGTGCTGGTACTGGTTTTTTTGGTTTCAATGGATCATCTCCATCAGTAGTAACTTACCTCAGCA
>JAEORX010000232.1 GCA_016840685.1 Candidatus Thorarchaeota archaeon | reverse complement strand
TCCTTTTTTGTCCCTTCATTAGAGATTGACCATGTTCAACATCAAGTGCCTTTTGTATCTGATGTTTTCTCATACTTTGAGTATCCAGACGAGAAACATCCGATGTACCACCTAGCGGCAATTCTAAGAAATGTGATCAAACTTACTCCAAACAGGGTGGCTTCAGAAGCACCTGGTGCATCGGGGTATTGGGGGTATCGGGGACCAACGCTCGAGGAGGTAACTGGTCTCAAGTTCAAACTTCTTCCAGATGTCATCATGGATATGCGTGTAATTAAGGAACCTGAGGAGATTGAGCTGATGCGCGAGTCTGCAAAATGGGCTGATCACGTACACAAGTACCTTCAGGAATCCACTGAGGTTGGAGCCAATGAAATCGATGTTACTATAAAGGCAAGTACACAGGGGTCTCATGACATGGTATCTGAGCTAGGAGATGACTACCGACCAACAGGATTCTCCATCTTTCCTGCAATGGCGCTCTATCGCGGCCAGATTGGTCCCAACTCCTATTTCCCTCACGCACTATCCAGAGGTCTTGTCTTCAAGAAGGGTGATACCATTGTGACAGGTGCCTCTTCCGATGTCTATGGAGTTCAGTCAGAACTAGAGCGGACTATGTTTATGGGAGAGCCTAGTAGGAGACAGAAGGATCTTTTTGTTGCTATGCTAGCCTCGCAGACTGCTGCGCTTGAAGCCGCAGGTCCTGGAGTCTACTGCTCCGATGTTGACCAAGCAGCACGCCAGGCTTTCAAGGAACATGGGGTTATTCATCTTGTCAGACATCACACTGGACATGGTCTTGGGATGGAAGGACACGAGCGACCTTTCTTGGACAAGGGGTCGAAAGATGTGCTTAAACCCGGAATGATCTTTTCCTGCGAACCTGGGATTTACGAGAAAGGGCTCGGTGGGTTCAGACACAGTGATACATTCGTTGTTACAGAAGACGGAATTGATGTGCTGACAAAGTATCCAAGAGATCTTGAAGAATTAATCATCTGAGATTATGGAATTGTTTGACTATCTTCCCATATCCGCCCAGAAGTGGAAATAATGGGCATTCTGGACTCACTCAAACTTTAATAGAAAAATATGCAAAACTGTATTTTCAAGGCGAATGTAGACATCATGATAATACTGATGCAACAGGTCACAAACAATATCCTTAGAGTTCCATTATGGATGAAAGATCACTCGCCCACATCCGCTCTTTCTATGTACACTCACAACGCAAGTCAATCATGCTATTTTACATTCGATTCCCGAGGACGAGGGGGGTGAGAAAGTGGGCAGACATAACAACTCCAGAGGACCTAGAAATAGGAATCGGAACTCATACAGTAGAAACATTCCTGTTATTGAGGATAAGTTGAAAATAGGTTGGTCTGGTGCCTAGAGACCATCCTCTCTGGCGTTTGCACCCCCATAGACATATGGAGAAACGCCAGACTCTCTCTTTTTTCTATGTATACTAGTTCTCATGAGGTATAAGGTGACATAGTCTTCAGGTAAAATATGAGATTGGTCCTTTGTTGTGAAGAACCAAAATATCAGTAGGGCGGACATTTTTAATCCTTCTCTCTCATATTGAGGAATGAGAGGGAGAAGTTATCTACGAATTCTGCGACCTCTTCGACTCTCCCAAAGATTTTATCTTCACTCACCATGATAATTTTCCAAGACATACTAAGATTCAGAGTATGTAGCTGGTTTTGTGTCGTGCTACATTTGGATTATTCCTTCCGCTTGGATAACAGTGTACCTGTATTTTTGCGGATCAACTTCCAAGACTCTGGTCTGGTCCACATTGACAACAAAGATGCTATGAATCTCAGCTGTCGCAAGTTCATCGTACATGATTGGGGGAGAGAAGTATTGAGCGTCACAGAGAATCTTGAGATTTGTGAGTTCTGCCTTGTCTCTTTTTCCTACTTGCTGCAATATTGCATTAGGGATTTGCAAGACATGATAATGTGGAGTGGCAAGACTAAAGAAGTGGCTGAAACCAGCGTATCGCGCGATTTTTGAAGCAATTCGAATCAATCGATATCTCCCTGGAGTTAGTGCCGCTTTTGGAGGCACATATCCAGTTTCGACCTCCACGACAATAGTTTCCTCGTTCTCAGCGGTCCCATGCATCTCGCTGAGAAATGCGTCCTTAGCATCATCTCTCCAGACAAACATTTTCTCACGAACTGCGAAGATATCAGCCATCAGAGCACCTCCATTGAGAGGGTATTCAATTTCCACCCTGCATCCATTCTCAATGAGATGTTTTGCGACAAGTAACTGCATGATACTGTGATTGATCTTCACAAGTCGTCGTCGACTCAGTTCGATGAACCGTTCTCGAACTTGGTAGAGCTGATTCATAACAAAGGAAGGTGTGCTGGGTTCTATCTTTTCGAGCAGGATGTCCATATCCTTGACGAATCTCTTCTTGGTCATCGAGCATCACTGAATTCTTTGACTCTTACTCCAGACACGACTAATTCAGCCTAAGAGTCTACCGTATATTCCTGACTTGCAAACAAAGTAACCGAAAATGCTCACAGCTGATTCAATTAACATACGATTTAGATCACTTTCGTTGAAGCCTATGTGTGCATATGCAAATGTTGGTCTCGATTATTTTGCAAATGGCAAGTGTTAATAAGGAATTTAGGTATAATATTATTTGGCCATCGAGGAGTTCGCTCACGACAAGCGTACTCAGTCGTTCTGTGCTAAGTGACGTCACTGAGATGGTATGTAGGTGGCGAAGCGAAAAAGATAGCACAAGGACTGACCAGCGATTGAAAAGACTGAACAATACGTACCTATCAATGGGTGCATGTTGTGCCCAAGACAGTCTTAAAAGTCGGGTAAACATTGGACCTTGTCGAGGCTTAGACTCGATGGCCTTCTTGTTTTATGGTGTTTCTATAACTCTCCATCAGGCATTTCTTGAAGTTAGGGTGGAAATACGGTTGCTCTCAAACATCCCTGCCTATCTATTATCACAATCTAGATGATGTGTTATTTACTCAACACTCGTTATTTCAAAGAGTACGTTCTTCAGCATCAAATGTTGCCATGCAATAAGGGCACTGTGCTTCTAGAGGTCCGACCCAATCAACACTCTCTGTGCTTATTGCTGCCCCGCATGATGGGCAGACGGATGGGACTTGATAAATCGATTTGCGCTTTTCTCTCGGAGGTGTGTATTCGCGACCAAATGAATCTCCAGTATGAGTCACATATTCATCACTGTATCTT
>JAEORX010000056.1 GCA_016840685.1 Candidatus Thorarchaeota archaeon | reverse complement strand
CTCGAGAAGAGTCAGCCAAGTATTCCACACCCACCGATGGATTGTTTTTTGTCTATTGTTTTTCCATGCCAACGAATTGGCTGGAGGTCTATTGCCGACGGTTTTTCCACTCATGGGACCATCATTGGCACTCACGCTCAAACGATTTATCTCATATATTCTTTGCTTAGTAGAATACAGGATGATATCCAAGTAATACATGGGGAATCTGGGTGATTTACTCTATCATTCGAACCAGTTTTTGGCCATTTGATATGACATAAGAGCTGAACGTCTGGCATTGTACTTTATTGCGTTCATATGTCCAGGGAGCGCTATCTCAAATTCCATCTCCGAGATACGTCTGAGTGACTCGACAAGCTTCTTGGGACTCCCTGTCGGAAAGTCAACCCTACCAAAGCTTCCCCCGGGAAACATCGTGTCGCCTGTAAATAGGATTCCTGAGTCCTCAACCTCCATCACAATGCTTCCTGCTGAGTGTCCGGGAGTGTGAAATACCTGCAGTCTGACATCCCCAAAGTCGATGATGTCTCCCTCCTCAAGCACCACATCAATCTTGAAAGGTGGTAGATCCACTCCAAATGTGTCCCCAAGTGTATGGCTCATATCTCCATTATTAATAGGATCAGCTTCAGCTTTGTGTAAGTAGAGCTTGGGTGAACCCTTCTCCAGAAGTGGAATGACACCGCCTATATGATCGATATGACTATGGGTGAGTACCACATCAGTAATTACATCGATTGAAGAGCCTTGCGTCTGCAGGTCTTTATCGAGAGATGATGTATAAAGACCAGTTCCAGTATCAACAAGTACCTCGTGGTTTCCCGATTTGATGTATGTAATGTTGGAATCGAAAGAACGACTGACAATGAAAAAGATGGAGTCTGTAATTTGGTCAAGCAAAGTATCACCTCAATTGCTCAATAATTCTATCAATCTCATGATGATTGTTGTAGAAGTGTGGTGAAATGCGTAACCTACCGTTCCTCACTGAACAATGTATATTGCTCTTCAGTAGATTCTTGTGTAGACTCTCAACATCGGTTGGCTCACACGAAACTATGGCTGAGTTGGAGTCTGGACCAAAGTCATAGAATGGGACATTATTCTCAGAGAGTCTCTTTCTGAGGTAGTCAGCATTATCCATAGCAGCTCTCTCTCTTGTTGTTCCAGGAATTTGAAGCAGTGTCTTTAGTGACTCAAACAAACCAACATAGGCTATCATTGCTGGAGAACCAACTTGGAATTTCCTTGCATCAGGCAATGGAGTTCGTTCGAAATAGCCAAACTCCATGAGCTGGTCAACTCCCCACCAACCAATAAATCGTGGATGAAGGTCATCCATTATCCTCTTGCTGACATAGATATACCCGGCTCCAATTGGTCCAAGCAGCCACTTCGCTGCTTGGCCAGTTGCAAAGTCAACATCCAGTTTCGCTAAATCTGTATCAATACAACCTGCAGCTTGTATGATATCAGCTACAAGTAGTGCAGAATTATCATGCGCGAGTTTAGACAGCTCAGCCAAGTCAGATCTGTAACCAGTCCCAAATTGTATCTGACTGATAGCCAACACTTTTGTGTCTTCATCAACCTTGTCCCTGAAGTCATCCAGTGTGGCTGCACCATTCTTCGATTCGACGACCCTGAGTTCAAAGCCATATAGTCTGCTGGCATTTTGCCATGGGACATAATTCGCTGGAAACTCGAGGTCACATATCACAACATTCGAGTTCGTGGGGTAGTCTATGCTATGTGCCACAGAGTTTATCCCTGCACTCGTACTTGACACGAATGCATATTGGCTATAGTCCCCACCAAGGAGCAAGGCTAGATATTGTCGAATCTCCTTGAAGGTGTTCAAGGTGTCTTCGAACTTGCCAATCGCCTCGGTTCTGTCATCAAGATATTGCTTCATCGCAGTGAATGTGTTTGTTGGTGGGATGCCTGTTGATGCATTATTTAGATAAGTCATCACAGAAAGTGTTGGCCATTTCTCTGCAATGAATTCTCGGTCGATCAAATCGGTCATGGTGAGACTCTTGAGTGGCATTATATTGATAAAGCTCACTGCGGATGAAGTCCCCCCAAGATTTAAACGGTGATTAGATACCCTAAATTCTGGAGAGGCATTTGTCCGTGTTCCGTAGGTTGACCGGGCGCTCGAAGAAGCCAAAAGAAGATGAAGATACATCAGTAACAGCAAATGCTGATACTACTTTTGCAACGAGTGTGCCCGTGGCAAAGGAATCTCCCCCTTCACCTATGGGTAGATTGGTTGCCTCCTCTGAAGATGTCAGTTTCGATCCCGAAGCCACAGCTGAACATGCAAGGTATGCCAAAATCAAGCCACAAAGCGCCGAGGAGATAGTTCCTGGTCATGTTCTGAAGCGTGATGAACTTGGCAGAGTTCACATTAAGATTGTATTTTATGGCCCCTCCCTCTCAGGTAAGACCACTGCGTTAAGGTGGTTGTTTGCTAATGTACGGTCATTGGCGAAAGGCAAGATAATTGAGATCCATGACGAGCTTGGTCGGACCACTTTCTTTGACTTTGTCCCAGTCACAGCTAGTGAGAGAATTGTGTTTGATGTATTCACAGTCGCAGGACAACGCCGACATGCAAGTCAGAGAATCAAGGTCCTACGAGATTGTGATGGGATGATTTTCATGGCGGACTCAACTCCCGAACAGATGAATGAGAATCTTGCGTCAATACAGGAGTTAAGAATCGCTTTAGGTACAGATAGAATGGCAACATTACCCATTATAATCGCCCTGAACAAGCGAGATCTTCCTAATGCACTACCAATAGACTATATGGTTCAGATGTTGGACTTGGAAGGGCATCCTGTGTTTGACACGATTGCGACAGAGGGGAAAAACCTTCTACGGATGTTCCAACGTGTGCTACGAGATGCATTGATTTTCAAAGTTGGTATCTAAGTTTTTTTTCTTCTGAAACCAGTTCATTCTCCAACATCAACCGAAAAGAAGAAAAATGCAGTTAGTACCCTCCGAGCCACACATAGCCCCGTGGTGTAGTGGTCCAGCATCGGTGGTTCTGGCCCACCGGACCTAGGTTCAAATCCTGGCGGGGCTACCAAATCCTTGTCTTCAAACTACTGGTAAGGTTAACTTCATCTGTTTTTGTTAGCATATTTACTTGTGAGTATCTAGTATGAGAACGATTCAAGGAGTGGGTATGATTCTCCTCCTCTTGATATGCCTGCATACAGTATCAATGCATCAAGTTGCTGCTCCTCCAGTAGGCTATGGATATACTTGTGGTCTAGTATCAGTCTTGGAGTCGGATATTCAAATCTCATCTGCAATAGTGAATGCTACCATAATCCCTGAAACGATTGATGAAGCGAACTTGACCCATAACATCGAGGTTTCTTCAAGATATAATCTAACAAACACTGCAGATCATGAGGCAAATTTCTTGACCTCATATGTACGGGAATCTTGGTCTCCTCATATTGTATTCGGGAGTATTCCGAGTAATATCACCTTAGAAGGAAACAGCTCTCTGTATAATGCTTCAATAATATACAACATCTCAAACGATACACAGCTACCAAATGAACTAAGTTCAAGATTTACAACGGAGTTCTTCTCGTCTTTCATTGATTACCAACTTGATATTGTTAACCTCACATTTGCTGCTCATGCGAATCTTGTCTTATCGTTTCAAACAATGTTCGTTGTGAAATGCTACGGGAATTACTTTGATTTTAGATATGGTCTAGACACACAGAAGCTATCGCTTGACTCAACACAGCTAGATGGGTGGTCTAGTGTGTCAAACACCTCCCTCCTATTCGAAACGGTTTTTCTGAACGGCAATTCACTGAGTGTGGGCCAGTTAGATGATTCATTATTCGCGACGTGGTCTATCTCTGATTGGGATTGGTGTGGTGAGATCATATATCCGGGTTTACAATTTGATTTTGATGTTTTTGGCGATTACATTGGAGTCCAGCTCTGGCAATCTGCATATTCTCCACCGTCTATTGATGCTAGAGGTCCAGCTCTCATTCTTATCATTTCTATTGTTGTTGGTGGGTCACTCATTCACATATTCACAAAAGCTTCACCGGACAAGTAGCTAATAACCTATGAATTGCTCCTGAAATGAAAGGTTGAACGCTCGAAACAGCCATCAGTGACACGAAAACACTTTGGAATTGTGGATTTTTCGATATCGAAACCTGTTTTACAATATCTTTTCGAAAAATGGTAATATGTTTCGATATTTTAGAAAATATTTGCATTTATGCATAACCGCAAAGGTTTTTAGAGAACTAACCTCCGTTTCAGATGGAGAATGAATCCGCAGGTAATGCTCATTTCGAGTTTCCTGTTACTGAGTCTGCGTCCCTCCCGGCGGAGAAAACAGGTGCGGGTTCTCTCCAAATTTTCATTTTCACTCATACAATAATATGGGAATCTTCATATCTAAATCAATCCACGGCAGCGATTGGAAGTGTGATTAATGGAGCAAGTCGAGCTTGGCTGGGATGAGTTCTGGGCGGAGATTTTCCGTGTCAGACATCGAAGTGCAATACAGGGAATCGAGCAATACGACAAACTCATTGTGTCTTTCGTCATTGAGGTACTAAACCTCAAAAAAGGGGCTGAGCTTCTTGATATTGCATGCGGTGCTGGAGATCACTCGGTTGAGTTTGCCAAGCGAGGTTTCAAGATCACTGCCTTTGATATCTCACATTCCTTAATTGATGTTGCCAAGGAAAGAGCAAAGAGTGAGAAGGTTGAGGTCAATTTCTATACTAGTGACATGCGAGACATGAGCTTCAAGTCACAGTTCAAGGTTGCAGTCATGCTGAGTCATAGCTTTGGCTTTTTTGACCACGAGATGAACAAGCATGTTTTGAAGGGGGCGTATGATGCCTTGAAAGATAGTGGTTGCCTTCTACTTGACCTCATGAATCCATACAACCTGCCTAGGTTCCAGAAGACCTGGACTCAGCTTGAGGGTGGATTCTTGTTAAACGAACCCCATGTATTGGACGCACCCGCAGGTGTCCTCCGTGGTCGACCAGCTATGTTCATTGATACAGAAGATGATCGGATTGTATTGATGGACCAAGACGCACTTTCAAATAACGACATCCGGATGTACACTGCCCTTGAAATTCGAGAAATGCTCAAGGAAACCGGATTCAAGAAGATAGAGTTCTACGGACAGCACATTCTACCTCGACTACCTTACGCAGCTAACTCGGAACGAATGGTTGTTATTGCACATCGTTAGATTTTCTAATTACTCACTAAACAAACCCGGTGGACCCCTATATCGAAACGGTCGAGCGGATGTGTCGCGAACAAAGAGGTCTCCGTCAATATATCCAAAGAGCATGTAGTTCATCAGACAATGAACTAGAATCTTCCTCACCATTTCTGAATCAATTCCTGTACGTTGGCTTATGTCTAAAATCGTGACTTCCTTCTCAACAGCAGCAATCTCAAGGACTGATTTCCAGAGCTTAGCTCGTCTTCTTGTACCAGGAAAAAGTCCAAGTCCCACTACCAGTAAAACAACCCCAAACAGCAATATTCCTAGAAAAATCCACTGAAACCCAATGTAAGCCAAAGGTCCAATCATAATATACATCATAAGTCCCATAATCATGAGAATAGGTCCCAAACAGATTCCCAAGAGTGATAGAACATCCCTACCACTATTGTACATGTATGCCATGAGATAGAGAAGGTTTCAGAGCAAAAATATTTTGTCAATTACATTTGTCTTTCAGTTGTTCCCCTGTAGAAATACTTTTAATCATCCAATCGCGAGGTCGCGCAAGCCACCAGTGAGTTTGCTGGTGACCCCGACGAGTTCTCTCGTGTGATAATGGACAGTTGGGGATATGCTATCGTATAAGTTCACGAGGGGACAACAAACTAAGTAACAAGGAGACATCTTGATGGTTAAGATCAAAGAGCCAGATGCGATAAAGAGGCTCATCCTTTCAGATGATTTTGCGCATAAGAGAATCATCTCTATCAGCGCTCACATCGACCATGGAAAGACCACAACTACCGACTATCTGATGCGTCGTGCTGGTCTCATGAGTGATGCTGCCGCTGGACAGGCATTGATGACAGACAGTGACGAAGAGGAACAGGAGCGAGGTATCACTATCTTCACCTCTGTTGTCCTACTCAACTTCGAGATCGAGGGCGAGGAGTATCTCGTTCAGCTGTCTGACACTCCGGGACACCTTTCATTCACAGGTGAGGTTTCTCGAGCCCTCCGTGCCAGCGATGGTGCAGTCATTCTGGTTGATGCGCTAGAAGGAGTAATGACGCAGACCGAGACGAATATCCGCCTAGCGGTTGGTGCGGAGGCATGCAAGCCTGTTTTGTTTGTGAACAAGGTGGACCGACTCATCAACGAGTTAAAGCTCCCACCTGCAAAGGTGTACGAGAGGATTGATATCATCATCTCAAAGGTCAATGAGTTGATTAAGAAAGTTGCACCGAAGGAGTATGCTCTAGACTGGAGAGTGAGTTTTCAAGAGGGAAGTGTGGCAATCGGTAGTGCCAAGACTGGTTGGGCTTTCACCATGAAGACCCTTGAGAAGAAAGGCATCAAACCCATAGTGGTCTTTGAGAAATACAATGAAGGTGACGATAAATGGCTCAGGGAGAACCTACCACTGGATGATGCGCTCCTAGAGATGGTCGTGAAGCACCTTCCTAATCCGAAAGATGCTCAGAAGTACAAGATACCTCGAATTTGGTCTGGAGATCTTGAGAGTTCAGAGGGCAAGGCACTCCTAGACTGCAACCCGAAGGGACCGCTGGTTGGCATGATAACGAAGATATTCATTGACCCCAAGAGCAAGAGACCCACTCTAATTGGTCGCGTCTTCTCTGGCACAATCAAGTCCGGACAGGAGATTCAGCTCGTCAACATGAGACAGAATGCCAAGGTCAAACGACTCGGTGTCCAAGAGATCACAGATATCCTAGATATGGATGAGGTCCCAGCTGGTAACCTATTTTCCGTTTTCGGGTTTATGTGTCCGAGTGGTGAGTCATTCGTCACGCCTGGTTCCGATATGAAAGGCTTTGAAGCCATTGAATATGTGAGTGAACCTGTTGTGAGCAGGAGTATCAAACCAATCGATCCTCAAGAAATTGCTAAACTTGGAGAAGTTGTATCAAAATGGATCATGGCTGACCCGACAGCAAGGTTTGTACATGACAAGGAGTCGGGTGAGTATCGTCTTGACGGTATAGACCCTCTACAGATAGAGATTCTGACCAAGAGGATCAATGAACAGGTCAAGATTAGGGTTTCTGAACCTATCATTGTGTATCGTGAGAAGATGACTGATCGTGGTGACGAGTTCCACACCAAGTCTCCCAACGGACACAACAGGATTCGAATGTACCTTGAACCCCTTGATGAGAAGACAGTGGAGCTCATCAGAAAGAAGAAGATTACTGCGGATATGCCAGACCGAGAACGTGCAGCTATCCTCCGAGATGAGGCAGGCTGGGATGCCAAGGAAGCTCGAAAGATCCTTGATATCTATGAGTCCTCCATGCTCGTTGACGCGATGAGTGGTGTTCAGAGATTCGAGCGTATCTTTTCCTATCTACAGACGACATTCCGTGAGTTCATTGATAGTGGTCCAATTGCCAAAGAACCCGTGATGGGTGTCAAGGTGGTCTTGACTGATGCGACCGTTCATACAGACCCTGCTCATACAGGGTACAATGAAGTAGCTACAATGGTGAGTGCAGGTCTGAATATGAGTTTCCTGACAGGGCGACCTGGGCTGTTTGAACCAGTTCTGAACACAGACATCAAGACTCCTACAGACACTCAGGGCCAAGTGATTAAGGTCCTCACAGGTCATCGAGGCCAGATTGTGACAATTGAGGGTGAAGAGGACACGGTCACCGTGAAAGGCACTCTTCCCACAGCTGAAACCATCGGTATTGCTGATGAATTTCGAAGTGCCACAGCTGGTCGCAGCTTCTTTGGTTATGAGTTCCGAGGATTCGAACCCCTTCCAGGCAACTTGCAGGAAGAAATCATCCTTGAAATCCGAAAGAGAAAGAGCATGCCAGAGGAGATGCCCAGCCTAAGCTCATGGAACCGATGGGTCTACAGACGAACCTAGAGTGGTTCATGGATGCAAGGGACATTCTTCTGACTGTCCCTTGTCATAGCTTTTTTTGATTCTAGGATAGACTTTTGACTCACATAGTATGTTCTCCAAGTGATTGATATGAAGCTCGACCCTGTTGCACTCTTAGAAACCCTTGTTGCTTTTGACACAAGAAATGATGAAGATGTGAAGGCCACTCGAAAATGCCCGGAATACATAAACTCCTTTCTCAGTGATTTTGGTTTTCATACTGAAATCATTGAATCAGAGGGGTATTCGACCTCCTTTGCAAGGCAAGGTCATGGCGGGTTTAAGATACTTTTTCTCGCTCATTTTGATGTCGTTCCATTTGGCGAAGGATGGAACTCTGACCCACTCAAGTTAAAGATAGATGGTGATAGAGCATATGGTCGAGGCGTTTGTGACGACAAGGGCAACATTGTTTCGCTCATCCTACTTGCTGAAAAACTGGCAGAGTCGGACTTTCCATGCACAGTAATGATTGCGGCATCCGGTGATGAAGAGATAGGTGGTCGAAATGGTGCTGGAGTACTTAGAGAGTATTTAGTTAAGCAGGGTCTCTTTCCGGATTATGTGGTCATAGCTGATGGATCAGGGCAGCAAATCATCCATCGTAGAAGGAACATTGTTCCCACATTCATCAAGGTAAAAGAACGAAAAGAGATGATTAAGGGCAAAAGGGAGACTGTGAGGATAGAAACTGAAATCTTTGGCTCTGACACTCGACATAGTGCATATCTGAGATTTGGTGTGGATCGACACGCCATGATTGCAGCATCAAAGTACCTTGATCTCCATCCCTATGCAGTAGTGGAGACCGTTCGAGGTGCATTTCTGAAGAGTAATGTTGTACCTGACTGGGTCGAGATGGATGTGATTCATCCTGACGAGTCCGGCTCAGAGCTTGCTTATGATGCGTCTCTAACCGATCTTATGAGATCCCTACTTGCAGTATCCCAACTGGCATTTCCAACGAAACACTCAGACAAAGGTAAGAACATCTGCCCCAACATTCTATCGAAGGAGAATGACCTATGGACTCTCTATGTTGATATTCGAGCTATGACTAATGATGCTGAAGCTGTCAAGGCGGCCTTTCAAGAAGCTCTCAAGGGGTTGGTGGATATCTTTTCTCTCCAAGTCCATGCTGGAATAGGATACGTGGACTGCGACCCTGACTCACATCTTATTAGAGCGACTCGATGGGCTCTTGAGAAAGAGGGCATTCCATATAGGATAATCGAAGGTTTTGGAGGTTCTGATTCCCGATACTTTGCAGGTGAGGGAGTTGACTTGTTTGATTTTGGTCCCGTTGGGGATAATGTCCATGGAGCCAATGAGTGGGTTTCGATTAAATCTATCAAAGAGAATGCTGAAGTCTTTCATACTCTCATCGATGTGCTCATTAGGAAACCTGGTTCACTCTAGGACGTGATAGTGCTTTGTATCACTAGATCGGGTCTTACTAATCACTAAGGGATATTGCTACTAAGAGTTTCTCATCACCAAACGTATATTCTTCGTAAAACTGCCCTTGGGGTTTTTTAGCTTGTGTCAGGCTCTCAGCCAGTGTTTCTGCCGAGATGTATGATTCATGAAACTCAACCGATTCCGCCATTAGCTTGCTTGAAGAGTATTGAACCTCAATTCTGTCATTGACATTAAGATCCGCGGACTTCCGTAGGTTTTGAACACGTCGAACGAACTCACGAGCCAGTCCCTCCAATCTCAGTTCATGTGTGAGTTCTGTTGTCAATGCAGCGAGGTAAGACCCCTCTGAAGCTGTAGAAAAGCCCTCTTTAGGCTCAACTATAACCTCAACTTCTTCAGGTAGAATTTCGAACTTGTCCCCATTCAATATCACCTCTATGGATTTACCATTCTGCAGTTTAGTTGCTGTGGTATGAGGATCAAGCTTCAATATCGCCTGTCTTAATTCTGGGAAACGAGAGCCATATTTCTGACCCAATTGTCTTGGAAGTGGTTTGAGCTGATAGCTTACAACCTCCTCTGTAACATCCAATAGGCGAACATTTTTGACATTCAGTTCATCACTTATCACATCTGCATATTGCATGACAATGTTTCGTTCTTTATCCGACCCTACAGCAAATGCAATTTCAGAAAGTGGTTGTCGAAGCTTACAATTCGCTTGGTTTCTTGCTGCATGACCAAGTGAAACTACCTGAAGGACGAATGCCATTTCAGTATTAAGTTCAGTATCTACATTCTCACTCATAGGCCAATCGCAAAGATGAACACTCTCTGGAGCTTTATCTATACCTTGTGTCAGATTCCGATACATCGCTTCTGATACAAAGGGCACATATGGTGCTAGTATCTTGGAGAGAGTCACGAGAACGTGATATAATGTGTCATATGCCGCGTTTTTATCTGCATCAATCTCATCACTCTGACCAGATTCAGCCCAGAAACGTCGACGGCTTCTTCTTAGATACCAATTGCTCAGGTGTTCAATGAAGCGATCTATAGAATCTGTAGCCATATTAGGTTCATAAGAATTCAAGAAGCCCGTTACATCACGAATGACTTCATTCATCCTTGATAATATCCATTTATCCAAGAGATTCAGAGACAGTTTGTTATCATCTTTTGGAACCCAGTTGTCTATGAGAGCGTAAGTTACGAAGAACGAATATACATTCCATAATGGGATGAGAAACTGTCGCCTAACTTCATCAGCACGATGGTATCCAAAGCCTAGGTCCTTCTCCGGTTTGTGAGAGCAATATATCCAACGCATGACATCTACTCCCATTGTATCTGCAGCATCATTGAACTCGACCATATTGCCCCACGACTTGTGCATAGGTGTTCCATCTTCAGCAACCAACGTGGCATAGGTGAAAACATCTCTGAAGGGTGCTCTACGCTCAAGTATGGTACTCATTGCAAGAAGGCTATAGAACCAATTCCTGAACTGCCCTGGGAAACTCTCACTGATAAGGTCTGCTGGGAACCACTTTTCCCAATATCTTCTATCAGAGTTATACCTCATTGTGCTCATTGCTACGATACCTGCATCCAACCAAGGATTACCCACGTCTGGAATTCGTTTCATTCTTTTGCCACATTCACCACACTCTATCTCTATCTTATCGACAAATGGTCTATGTGGTGAGTGCCCCTCGAAGGAGTTCCATCCAGAAACCGCATGCTCCTTTAATTCCTCCCTGCTTCCTATTACATCAAAGTGTCCACAATGCGAACACTCCCAGATTGGTAATGCAAGTCCCCAATACCTCTTTTTGGAGATCATCCAATCATCCATATTTCGCAACCAATCTAACTCTCGTTCTTTTCCAAAGGAAGGATACCAAGTGGTTTCATTGTTAACCACTTCCATTATCTGAAATCGTAGATTTCTCTCCTTTTGCTCTTCTGTGATCTCCTCATATGGGATGTCAAGTTTTGCCCCCATCGAGATGAACCACTCATCTACTAATCGAAAGACCAACTCCTCCTGACATCTCCAACAAACAGGATATCGATGAGTGTAGTCTTCTATTCTGTAAACCAATCCCTTTTTCCTTAGATTGTCAAATATTGGCTTGGCAACATTACTGACATTCATACCTGACAACCAATCAAAGCCATCTATGAATATGCCATTCTCTGTAAGAGGTGCTATGACTGCAAGATCGATTTCTTTTGAGAGTTCAAAGTCCTCAGCACCACAACCTGGTGCTATGTGTACAATTCCAGTACCTTCCTCTTCGCCAACCTCATCCCAAACAACCACTCTATGGTTTCCAGCAACACCACTCTCCACTTGAGCTGGAAGCTCATCAAAAGGCCCATGGTAGATCCATCCCTCCATATCAAATCCAAGCAGCTCTTCTTCGACCTGGTAGTCGCCCTTCAACATGTGGCGAGTCCTACTACTTAAGTAGAGAACTTCTTCACCCTGTCGTACCTTGATATAGGTAAGGTCTGGACCAACTGCAGCAGCAACATTGCTACTTAGAGTCCAAGGGGTTGTGGTCCAAACAAGAAGACTTTCCCCTTCTCGATCAACCAGCGGAAATCTTAGTGTGATACTTGGATGTGTGAGTTCACGGTATCCCTCCGTGACTATCTCATGCTGGCTAATGCCTGTTCCACAGCGAGCGCACCAGGGCATCACATCTCTGCCTTTGTATATCCAACCTCGTTCATGACATGTTTTTAACATCATCCAGATTGTATAGTTATTCTCTTCAGAGAATGTGTAGTACGAACCCCCCAGCTCAGGCATGCCTAGTCTACCAACCAATTCCTCAACAGTACCTGTAACTGGACCATCCACACCCTCAATTGTCATCCGTGCCAGTGGATCTTCACCGAGTGCATCATGTAGTTTCTGTAGGGTTTCTAAATCATCCCAATCCATCCAATAGCCTAACCGTATACTTTGCTCTGTCTGGACCGCGGCGTATTCTAGAACCCTCTGTTTGCATAAAATGATGAACTTCTCCAATCCGAACTCTTCAATGTCTTGCTTTCCCTTGAAATCAAGATCTCGCTCTACATTCACTTCAACCCAGAGACCCTGGCAATCAAATCCATTCTGATACCGGGTATGATGTCCCTGCATGCCTTTGAATCGATGGTACAGGTCTTTGTAGGTCCTACCCCACCCATGATGAACTCCCATTGGATTATTGGCAGTTATGGGGCCATCAAGAAATGACCACATTAGCCCATCTGCTCTTAGTTTCTTCAATTTTTCAAATATCTGCGAATTCTTCCAAAAACTGAGCATTTCTCTTTCTTGGGCAACAAAGTCAATCTGATTGGGTACTGGCTTGAACATTTACATCACCAACATTGGAATAGGTCGTATCTGTAACTTACAGATGTAACATGGTTGTTCGATAAGAAATGTAGTTGCCTCTCACACTCCGTTGAGTGCAATTCTATAAATCGAACAAGTATGTAATCAGAGAATGGACTACACTTACTTTCACATGAGTTAGTGAATTTGGCAATCCATCCTTTTCTCACCTATTCGCTCTCTGGAATCTCCTCCTGACTCAGTTAAAAATCTTAGGCTAGCAATAATTGACCAGCAGGAAATCCAACCAATGTTTAATTGAAACATTTAGACCTCCTTTATTGATGTGTTTCTCATGAGTGCACTGGAAGAGCGGTCTCTTGACAAACTTGCTGACATGATTTATAGTGTTCTTTGGCAGGATCTTCTTGAAGTGTGGAAGGCTGTCAGAACAAAGTTGGATAAAGAGGGCAGTGAAGCGGTGAAGGCTGCCTTTAATGGAGCCGCTGACAGATTCATGAAGGGACCATTCGCTGACCATCTCGAGGTGCGTTGGGGCATGAATCTCTGTGTACACTGCAATGATGACAATATCGAGAAGAATGGTATTGCATATGTTGAAGCCAGCGGTGATGGACTGGAGTTCAATCAGTGCCTGAACTGCCATATAGGTATTCTTTACAAACTTGTCACAGCAACAGCGACTATGGACACATATACAATTGGTCTAGGAAATCCTGGGCAGTTCAATGAAATGTCCCTTTACTGGAATGCTATTGTACCTGAAGGAATGAAGAAGTTCCTTCCAACCTATGAGCTTGTCAACAGCGAAGGTCAATGGATAGGAACCGTATCCTTGGATGATTCCTTCAACATTAGATTCCTGCCATTCGCCGCCATGACCGAATCCACACCTCGAGATGCTGAAACACCATGGACCTCTGATGTTCCTGGAGCAGTGAAGCTCGCTATGGACGCCTTCCTCGATGTTGCAAGATATCAGGTAGAGGTTGCCCTCGCGATTAGATAGAAAGCTGGTGGTTCTCTTGGATGAAAAACTAGTACGAGATAAGATTCCAGATATCATCCGTGAGAGGGGTGACAACCCCAAGGTGCGGATAGCTGGACCTGATGAGCTTGATGTGTTGCTTCGTGAGAAGATTGTTGAGGAAGCAAAGGAATTCCTCTTCAATGGAGACACTGAGGAACTTGTCGATATTCAGGAAGCCATAGATGCCCTTCTCAAGCTTAGAAAGGCAGATCCAGCCCTCATTGAGCTCCAACGTCACAGTAAACTTCTTGCCCGTGGTGGGTTTACAATAGGCTATGTTCTAAGAACCGATGAGGACGAGGACTAAAAGATAGCTCACTCTACATATTCGGAAACCTCGGGAAGTACTTATATTCATAATTTCGGAGCAACTTTGCGTAAAAATACCACCCTTCTCAGTGGTGGTTCCATGTGGTCATGGAGTGATTATAATGGTTATTGATGGTGATGTTAAACGAATACCCGAGGAACCCATCAAACACGAAGATGGGGGCTCAATTTCAAGATACCGCGTAGAACGGTATCCGGTTAGGGAGCTACCTTATGAAACCGAAAGCATATGCCCCGAGTGCTTCCTTTCTGATGATAAGGTCCATGTAATTACAGCCACCCTATATGAGGAAAATGGCAAGGTGATGTACAAGAAAACCTGTGAGGATCATGGTGAGTTTATTGACGTCTACTGGGGCGATGTTGAGATGTTCAAGAAAGCCCAGAAGTGGTGGTACAAGTCTATTGGTCTTGAGAATCCACGTACAGAAACTGTGAAAGGCTGCCCTGAGGACTGTGGCCAGTGTCCTGAGCACAAGTCACACACTGCTCTAGCACTTCTTGATGTGACCAATCGATGTAACCTCCGATGCCCGATCTGTTTTGCGGTGGCTGCTGAGGGTGGCACTGTTTACGAGCCAGAACCTCAGGAGGTCTTCGATATGATGAAGAATCTCCGAAGCAATCTACCGGTTCCTGCCCCAGCTATTCAGTTTGCTGGCGGAGAACCAACAGTGAGCAAGCATCTTCCACAGTATATCACGTGGGCAAAACAGCTTGGTTTCAGGCATGTACAAATTGCTAGTAATGTGATACGAATTGGCAAAAGTAAGGAATACCTGCAACAACTGCGAGACGCAGGTCTGTCCACTATCTATATGCAGTTCGATGGTGTTACTCCTGAGCCTTATCTAGCTGCTCGTGGTACGAACCTCCTTCCTCTGAAAAAGCAAGCTATTCAGAATGCTCGAGAGGTTGGAATGGAGTCACTTGTTCTTGTTCCAACTGTTGTCCGTGGAGTGAATGACGACCAGCTTGGGCGAATTATTGAGTACGCTGTGGAAAACCGCGACGTTGTGCGTTGTGTTAACTTCCAACCTGTGAGTATCACAGGTCGCATTGACCATGCTGCACGCAACGAGATGAGAATCACAATTCCTGACTGTATCCATCTGATTGAGGAACAGACTGGTGGTAAGATACCTGCAACAGAGTGGTATCCCGTTCCGTCTATGATGCCTGTTGGTCGTGCGCTTGGTCTGATTAAGGGTGGGCCCGACCTCGAGCTTAGTTCTCACTTTGCATGTGGGATGGCGACTTTCATCTATATTGATGATGATGGAACTTATCGACCAATCACGGACCTCATTGATGTTGACAAATTCCTAGTGCTACTTGAAGAGATATCCAACCTCTACGCAAATGAAGCAAAAGGAGCAAGTGCACGAGCTAAGGCTAAGCTTGCAGCAGGTGCTCGTCATATCAAGAAGAAAGGTCTCATCAAGGACCTTCTAAGTGCCTTTCTTAACCGTGGTGACTATGAATCGTTGGCAAAACTAATGCGACGAATCATCATGGTCGGCATGATGCACTTCCAAGATCCCTATAACTTTGACCTCGAGCGTGTTCAACATTGTGACATCAACTATTCAGTACCTGATGGTAGGATTATCCCCTTCTGCACTATGAACACAATTCACCGTTCTAGGATAGAGAAGAAGTTCTCCAAGACAATCGATGAGTGGCGTTCAGGTCACAAACCGAATCAGGTCGAAGAGGACAGTATCTCAAAGCCCTTCACTAGCGAAGAGTAGTGATTACGATGAGATTGTGCCCATGGGTCAGGGCACTTCTCTCTTTTTGTTCTAATATGCCTTCTAATCTGAGCTATAGAACTTTAACTAAAGAATAAACTACGCAATCTTGAGAGTAGTCAAAAAAACCAACTCATTCAAGCGCAGTTCTATAACGTCTAGCTTGACTTTATTATGTGAAATATCTCAATATCAAAACAAACTTTAATAGGTGCGTTTTCAACTTAAGAACAGTCTAAGTAGGAATAGCTGGGCATAAACCCTCTTAAAGTGAAAAACAAAGGCGAGCGTGTGGGCTAGTTTTTCGTTACATGCCCTCAATTACGAAACTCCCCCCTCCTACCACGATTCCCACGTGCTCGCCACCTTTTAGCATACTTAAATGCCTGACTCAACAGAAACCTTAAAACAAATATATTCACTATTGTTAATAGATATGTTGGTTCTCTATTTAACCGGTTTCGGAGTCCTTCTCTCAGTGGTATTCTATATGTACAGTAGAAGCCTAACCAAGCGCACATCAACACGAAGGAACAGAGAGTCGAGTCATCATGGTCGTGATATGTGGATTGCTACACTTCTTGATTGTGACTTTGAGCCTGCAAAAGTGAGATTTGGCCCAGCAAAAATAATACCAGCTGACAGGA
>JAEORX010000231.1 GCA_016840685.1 Candidatus Thorarchaeota archaeon | reverse complement strand
ATGGAGATGCTCTATTGCCTCAGGACTCTCACACCCTAGAAAGTGACTTACACTGTCAAGAGTTGGCCAATATGAGTAGATATAGCTCTGCCTTTTTGTTCTTGAGATTGCATCTTTGATACTACTAAAGAAGGTGTCAATATCGGAGTAGCCAATTCTTCTAGACGAGCCAGCCAGGTTTTTGGTGAACTCTGAGTCAACAATGTGCCTGTCATAGACCATCGAATACTCACGCTTGATATCACTGAAGATGCTCTTGACATCAATCACACGGGAGATGGGAATGTCTATGACATTGCCATCGACAACATTCGTGAAGGGGAGAATTCTCGAAACAAGTCCGAGCTCCTTCAAGTGAACATACCACCCTATCACTCCGTGTTGCTGTGGCGGCAGTCCGGAGAGGAATGATGTTATCGCTGAACCTGTCGAGGGAGGGAACACAGAGGTGATGAAGCCCTTGAGATGCTTGTGAAGAGTTGTGCCACCTCCATGTTTGCGTAGGTAGTTGAACCCCAGACCATCAACAATCATGAGGACTATGTTCTTTGACTCCTTCAGAGAGTCCAATGAAGCAAGAGGAGCATATGGGCTGTTCACTCCGGAAGCGTCAGCTATTGAGCTCATGAGATTGACAATACTATTAGAGTAGTCTGGCTTTGTCTGCATGATGGATCATCCCGGTCGTATTACTGGATCCTCATGGAGGACCAGGTCCAAGGAGTCAACAAAACTATCAGCGTTCTCTCTTGTGAAGACTAAGGGAGGCTTGATCTTGAGGACATTATTCAGAGGACCATCAAGACTGACAAGTAGACCAAGGTCTCGAAGTCGTTCCACTACATACTTGGTTTCCTCACTAGCTGGTTCCAAGGATTCACGGTCTCTGACAAGCTCAACACCGATGAATAAACCGTGACCACGAACATCCCCTATAACTGGATGGTTCTGCATCTGTTCTTCCAGGCGTTTGAGGAGATAGGCCCCCACCTCTCTTGCATTCCTCTGTAGGTCCTTTTCTTCAATCTCATCAAGGACTGCCATACCCACAGCACATGAAACTGTGTTCCCGCCCGTTGTGCTGAAGAATTCCATTCCAGTAGCGAATGACTCAGCAATCTCCCGGGTCGTGACCACTGCACCAATGGGATGTCCATTGCCTATTGGCTTCCCCATTGTCACTATGTCTGGAATGACACCCTGAGTTTCAAAACCCCAAAAACAGTCACCCATCCTTCCAAATCCGACTTGAACCTCGTCAGCGATACAGACTCCCCCAGCATTTCGAACGTGTTTGAAGGCTTCCTCGAGATAACCACTTGGGAAGACGATTTGACCTCCACAGCCCATGAGGGGCTCAAAGATGAATGCAGCGACACTGTGGTCCTGACACGCCTTGAGCACATCTTCTGCATATCGCTTTCCAGCATCAGAACCCCTGTACTCACCGCGATAAGTGTCAGGCATCCTTACTATGTGCACATGCGGGGGTGCCCCCTCACCCCCAGGTCCATCATGCTTGTATGAACTGATGTTGATCAGTTCAGCTGTGTTTCCATGATACGCACCTTCGATGGAGATGATGTCCTTTCTCCTAGTGTGAGTAGTAGCCAGTCGCAGAGCGAGTTCGTTGGCCTCACTCCCACTGTTGACGAAGAAACAAACACTGAGTTCCTTTGGCAACATACTTGTTAGTCGTTTGGCAAAAAGGACCAAGTTTTGATGCAGGTAACGGGTATTGGTGTTCAGAACTGCGGCCTGCTTCTTTAGTATGTTGACGACTCGAGGATTACTGTGTCCAACCTGCGGTACATTGTTCCGGATGTCTAGATACCGCTGCCCATTTTCATCGTAGAGATATTGCATGAATCCTCTGACGATCGTCAGGGGCGTCTTGTATGAAACGCTTAGAGAACGGCTGATGTATTCATCGCGTTGAGTTAGTATTTCATCGTGGGATAGGTCGGGCTTTGGGAAGAGAGAATCAGGAATCTGAAGAATCAAGTTAGGATCAGGACATATACTGAGCCAGACAGGAAGCTTACTAGGTGGTGCAACGCCATAGAAATCACCCTTCTCGCCCATCATGTCAACGATGAGCTGGAAATGGAGGTGAGGAGGCCATCCACCATTTTCAGGATACGCTCCTACTCTACCAATCTCTTCACCTTTCTTTACCACTCTTCCAACGGACAACCCATCAAGTGAGTTTCTGGTCAAGTGGCTATAGAGGACGTAGAAGGGAGGACCGCTCGACGTGGTCTTATGCTCAATAACAATTGTGGGGCCATTATCGAGAGGATTCAAGTTATCTTGGAAACTATGGATGACTCCATCATAGACTGAGAGGACAGGAGTTCCGTTTTTGACGAATATGTCCATGGCAAGGTGGACTGTTCGACTCTCGTTTCCAGGTTCTAGATACTGTTCGCTGGAATAGATTAAACGGGGCTCATTGTATTGACCTATTCCAATTTCAACCTCTGCGGTCTTGAGCTTCCTAGCAATGAGGTCTCCAAAGCTCAGGTGGTCTGCTAATTGTAGTGGGGACTCAACATCAACACTTCCCACGCTGAGGTCTAACACAATGCTGTTCGAAACATCTAGTTTGGTGCCAATTGGACTTGAGAAAGCTCCTGAGTTTCTCTGAAGCCACTCAATGACAAATGATGTATCTGGACATGGTTCCAAACCGATGACCTCTCGGAAGCAGTAGGCTGCAAATCTGGGATTGATCTTGGCAAGTCTAGATAGGGCGGTCCACGCTCTGTCCTCACTGATAATCAGATATTCATTGTCAGGCTCAAGTTTTTGTTGATATGCAGAAACGCACACACTTGTGGCAAGTCTTATGCAAGCAAGTGGAAATAACAGCTCAAGTTCTAACTCAGTAATTGGAAATACGGAGTTATATCCAGCGATGACCTTTTGTGCAGCACCGAGTGCGTCAAGATTATTGAGCATTACATAGGCAATCGTGATTGCTAATTCATTGATAGTGTGAGAATAGACCATATCACCAAAATCAAGTATGCCAAATGTTCGTTCTTCATCGTGAGGGTTGTTGATGATAACGTTGTCATCGTTAATATCATTATGAATGACGCTTTTCCGTAGGTCCTTCATCCGTGGAGCTACTAGGGTTCGATAAAGACTCGTGAAGTACTCAATGAACTCTTGCTTCTCAGGGTCAGAGATATGCTCTCGGAACTTCCCAATTGTGGGGGAGACATTTCTCAGGTCCCAGTAGAAATCTCGATGAGTTGCAGGATGATCGAAGTCAGCAAGACTCTCACTTATGGAGCCAATA
>JAEORX010000055.1 GCA_016840685.1 Candidatus Thorarchaeota archaeon | reverse complement strand
TGGGGGCTTTTGAGATCATCTCTGAGAACGCCTTGACAGTATCGAGTGCTCTCTCCTCTAGTTCTGAATCACCAAGAAAACGAGCAAGGCGAATCAAATTCAAAGCTGCAACTGAGTTACCTGATGGGATTGCCCCATCGTATGCATCTTTCTTCCTCACAAGAAGCTCCTCAGACTCACTACCTGTGAAGAAGAACCCTCTTTCCTGTTCATCCCAGAATCCCTCCAACAATTTCAATGTAAGGTTGTTTGCATGCACTAAGTATTCGGGCTTGAAGGTTGCCTCATAGAGCTCCAGTAATCCCCAGACAAGGTACGCATAGTCATCGAGAAATGCGTTGATGGCTGTTTCTCCATCCTTGTGTCTATGGAAGAGCTCGTTGTTCCTATGGACCATGGATTCCAGGATGAATGATATTGCCTTCTCTGCAGTGTCAACAAATCTAGGATCACCAAGCACAATTCCAGCTTTCGAAAGGGCTGCTATCATAAATCCGTTCCAATCGGTGAGTATCTTCTCATCCCTGCTGGGCCTCACTCTGTTTTCCCTGATTGCGAAAAGCTTGGATCTTGCTTCATCAATAATAGAACTTACTCTTGCTGATTCAATCTTCAATGAAGATGCTATCTCATCAACAGACTCTGTGAGGTGTGGGATATTCAGTCCAGTACTCTCTCGAGTTGCCTCATCCTCGAAGTTCCCCTCTTTCCGAATATTGAAGGCTCGCTTAAAGACTGCTGCTTCTTCCTCGTCCAGTATCTCTTCTATCTCACTCTGAGTCCATGTGTAGAACTTCCCCTCTTCGCCTTCAGAATCTGCGTCTTCTGCTGAATAGAAAGCCCCCTCTGGACTTGTCATATCTCGAGAGACGTACTCGAATATCTCTCTGACCACATCTGCATACTCTTTCTTCTTTGTGATTTGATAAGCCTCTGTGTATGCAAGCATCAGACTAGCTTGGTCGTAGAGCATCTTCTCGAAGTGTGGAAGCAACCAAGTGGCATCAGTAGAATACCTATGGAAGCCATAACCAACATGATCGAAGAGACCTCCTCTCCTCATTGCCTGCAGTGTCTTTTCAACAATATGAAGAGCCCATTCATCCTTCGTTCGCTTCCAGTATCTGAGTATTAGAAGCAGGTTGTGAGGCGATGGAAACTTTGGTGCAGAACCGAAACCACCATTCTTCTCATCGAAGCGTTGTGAGTTCTGGGAGAATGCCATGTCTATCAGATTAAGAGTGAGTTCCTCCTCTCCCCCACCTGACCCTGAATCTTCTAGCGACTTTTCAATTCGGCTAATTACCTCATTGATATTGTCTCTATCAGTTTCCCATATTTCCCTAAGTCTTGGAATGAGATCACGCATTCCTAGCATATTGTATCTGCTATCCTTTGGGATATAGGTTGCATCGTAGAAGGGTCTCTTGTCGGGGGTCATGATGATCGTTAGGGGCCAACCTCCACGACCTGTTATCATCTGTGCCACCTCCATATACACACCGTCGATGTCAGGTCGTTCCTCTCTGTCTACCTTGATATTCACAAATGCGTCATTCATTAGACGCGCTACTCCTTCGTCTTCAAAAGACTCATGCGCCATCACATGGCACCAGTGACATGTACTGTAGCCAATCGAGAGAAAGATTGGTTTGTTCTCTCTTTTGGCAAGCTCGAAAGCCTCCTCTCCCCATGGATACCAGTCAACAGGGTTGTCTGCATGTTGTTGTAGGTAAGGACTCTTCTCTTTCGCCAATCGATTCTTTGTCATGGTTTGCCCTCACGATATAATTAACTATTGTTAGTCCCTCCTCTGTCTTCGCTTATTAACTTTCACTTTTATTGACATCAACCAATTGAATTTCCAAAAATAGTCTTTGTTTTACTTAGAACTAATTGCAGATAAGTCGGTATGAAACACTCTTTCTTGGCGTGGACAATGAGTAGTACTCTTGAGAATAAACCAGATAGTGAAGGTCGCTTTGAAAGATTGAAGATGAGACTAACATCTACAATTGGTTATCTTTTACCATTTATTGCCTCTCTTCCGCCATTGGCAGCATGGGGGGGACTAATGACTGTTCCCTTCATCATTTACCTTTTGATGATGATGAGTAATATTTCAACAGCTCCACCATTACCAGATCTGACTCAACCTACTACATTGGTAACGCTTACTGTGGCAAGTCTTGGATTGTTGCTTCTGCTTTATTCTGTTGTTTATCTTTGGAAGGCCAAATCACATGGTCTTGTTACAGGTGGGCCATATCGCCTATGTCGCCATCCTCAATACTTCAGCTTAATTGTCTTCACCATGATAATGACATACCAGAGTGTGTGGATACTGCAGCATACTTTTGGCATGGGATGGCTTTCTATTGACCAAACGAAGATGTTGTGGCTCTTGATGCTGGGTGCTTATGTGGTAATTGCAGGTGTCGAGGAGATGCATCTTGAAAAACGATATGGAGATGAGTGGACAGAGTATCGGAAAAGCGTTGGTTTTATCATACCATTCATTCCATTGAAATCTTCTTTGATTGAAGGTGTGATTGTCATTCTCCTACCCTATGTGATTCTAGAGGTCATTTTACTTGTTCCAATTACATTCTAGAGTGGAGAGAGCTTCCCTTTATCCTCTGTAACAAGTCCATTAGCAACAAGAGACGAAACGTGGTGCTCAATCATCCATGTCTCAAATTGTAGATAGACTGGATTGATTAAAGATGGATAAATGATCGGAGTGGCTGTGATATCAGAGATTGATCTTGCACCTTCGAGGATTGCTGATAGAACTAGGTCCTCTCGAAGATCAAACTGCCGTGAGTATGCTGTCAGTCTATCATGGTAGTCTTCGACTAGTGGTTCTTTCAGGTGACCACTAATGAGTCCCTCGTAACCACCTTTCTGAAGTTCCTGAATTGAGTTCTTGAAGTCAGTTATTGATGAGTTGGGATGTCCATAATATGGTCCGAATTCTGTAAGATCAATGTCTGAAGCAAAAACGAGGTTTGGTTCAAGGATTTCAATGCACATGTGATCCGGGAGGTGTCCGGGCGTATAGAGGGTTCTCAAGGTGATGTCACCCAAACTGAACTTATCCCCGTTACCGAGTACTTCATCTACTCTTCCTTCATCAAAAGCCCCGTACATTTTTTCGTTGACAAGCTGCTCCCAGGACTTTCTGACTAAGTTTCCCTTATCAAAACCTAAAAACTGCTTCATCTTCTCTTTATCATTGAAGAGGTCCTCTGTAATCTCATTGGCCGCAATTCGACACCTTGAGAGTCTGTGTAGTCTCATGGTGTGTGTGATATGATCTGGATGGATATGGGTCAGAATAACCGTATCCACATCCTTGAGACCTAGGTCCTGTGTCATCAAAAGGCTGCGAAGATCTTCAATTGCACATCCAGGGTCTATCACAAGAACTTCTTCAGCTATTACCACGACTGTGTTACACTTAGGAAACGAGCCGCCAATAACCACGTATATGTTATCCGCTAGTTTGGAGTGATTCATTCTTTGTCAACCCAATCCTATCGAAAAGAATAGACTACAAGACCTGTCCATCTTAAAACGAACAAGTTTCGAGGCGGAATCTACATTCCTGTTGGTCTTACTCGCATTTCTGCCTCGGCACGTCTTGCATTGCGCCAAGTTCCAAGTGAGCTGTACATCACTGGAAATGCGAACGCCAATACAAGGAACATGAGCAACATGACAATCACGACGTCTGTTCTCTGCGGTCCAATCGTGGTCCCTAGGCTATCCCACCACATACCGGTCATTATTAGTAGAGCAGAAGGGATTAGGAGTACGAATAGTATGAAGAAGGTCAAGAAGTTCCTTTTCGGTGAAGCTTGAACGAATCTTGCAAAACCACCAAGAAATCGATGTTTCTGCCATCGAGAGCCTTCATGTACTATCCAGAATAAAAAGAATAGCACTACTATTACAATGAACGGGACTGTCATTATCTCTAGCCACATAACAGAGGACTCCCTGTGCGTATGATTTCCTTCCCCGACAGGTTGAACCTATAAGCGTAGCGGTCACTGTACATTTGCCTACCGCTTAACCTCGTTTCCTAGCTCGTAAGACCTCATCAGCAGTCATCCAGCCACTATCTGCAACCTCGATGGGTTTCACACTTGAATTGGGATTCCTCGCTATAGAATCATCCTCTGTATTCAATATGACTGGTTTGCTTGACAATGCTCCGTTCTTGAAGCACTCCTTTACAGCTGTCACTATGTTGTGAATATAGAGGTTAGAAAAAAACTCAGGAGATCGGGAAGACTTGTTCTCCTTGAGTATAGTACATCCAGGACACTCACATTCTTCAAACTTGGCAAGTCTCACAGGTTCGGGTTTCAGACCTCTTAGATACATCCTCTGTTTTGTTAGATAGGTGATCGTTGAGGTATCAACACTGTCAACATTCAAATCGTGAAGATAGTATGAAAGCAAGGAGATTCGTGGTAGACCAAAGATATGCAACCAATCGTCCCTTGTAGTTTCTCTAACGTACTTCAGATGCTTTTGAAAGACCTCTTTATCATGTTTATACAATGGAATTATGCCTCCTGCGGCGAAAAGTCGAATCCCATTCTCACGATAGAAGTCAAGGAGACTCTCAATCAACGTCTGCTCGAGACCTTGAATCACAGCAACTACTTGAGACGCGGGAACTATATCAAGAAGCTCCAATAGGTTGCTCTTGATGAGGTCTATTTTCTCATCGATGATGTTCGGTTTATCTGTTGGAAGTACAATCTCATCTGGTGCAACAAAGAAGTCAGCTCCTGATAATTCATATGCCTCGAAGATCTGTGCGTTCGTCAGTTCAATATCCACGTCTATGCCAATTTCTTGAGAGATTCCAGCTTTCTTTGCTTCCATCTCAAACACACCTGTGTCAATAACGAGGGAGTTGTTCTTTGGAAATCCAAGATCAACCAGCGCCTTCTTCAATGTAGCACCAGAGCTCACAACTTCATCTAACCAGAAATCATGAGAACGAAACACATCATAAGCAGTGAAGAGAACAGCATCCGTATATGTCCAATTGATCAGAGGAGCTTCACGAAAAAGAGGGACTGAACAGAAATGGAACTTCGGAATAAGTCGTGAAAGCTTTGCGTCTTTCGCCCCCAACTACACATGCCCCCGAAAATCCAGTAAATATAGGATAGTTCTACACTTCTGTTGCTTCTAAGAGGTATTTAAACTGGTTTCATCGAGCCTTGAATCGAAACTGGTTTTCATAAATCTCTCTTAGCTCTCTAAGAGTAATTGCTTCTAGTGGTCCTTTGTCATCCCGTATTCTATTAATCCGCGCGAATCGAAGTGCCATTCCTGATTCATACGTTGGACTCTCCTGTATCTCTGAAGCGAGGACTTCCACAACGATTTCTGGACGTACCTGAACTACATTCCTTTTTGATGCAATCTTAAGATTGAGCAGCTTCTGAGTAATCTCTTGGAACTCCTCATCTGTGAATCCCTTGTAGGTTTTTCCTACCATCATGAACTCTCCCGATTCCTCATCCAATACAGCTAGATGATAGTCCGAAAGCCAATCTCTCCGTCTTCCGTGACCCCACTCTGCTGCTATTATGACCAGATCTAGTGTGTCAAGAGTATGTTTTATCTTGAACCAGAGTTTGCCACGGGAACCGGGGGTGTACATTGAACCTACCTTCTTTGCAACCAAGCCCTCATGTCCGAGCTCTTGGCTCTTCCTGAAGAAGGCTTCTGCAACTTCTAATGAATTTGTCACTACATTCTCAACAAGTAGTTCCGGTGGTGCAATGTCTTCCAAATGGTTTCTTCGTTCCGAGTAGGGCATATCAACAAGTTGCTTGCTGTTGATAAGCAGTACATCAAACAGAACCAGAACAAGTCGTGTATCCTGGTATGCCGCATCAATATCACGAGTTCGACCAAATCGTTTCATCACAATTTGAAAAGGGAATGGTTTTCCCTCAGTATCAACTGCTAGGACCTCTCCGTCAAGAATCACTTCATCTGCTACTATCTTTTCACGGATTACTGAGACGATGTCAGGGAGACTCTCGGTTACATCACTCAGTCGACGAGAGTAGATACGAACATCATTTCCCCTCTTGTGTATCTGAACTCGAGCACCATCAAGTTTCAGTTCAAAAGAGTATAGGTCGGATTGGTTGGTGAATAGTGATGCAATCCCATCAATTGGACTTGCAAGCATTGGTCTTATACCACGCATGACTTGAATTGAAACACCTTCTAATGCTTGAGATCCTCCCTCTGATGCAAGCTTGGCTATTGTGCCTAAGTCGACATTGAAACTCCATGCTCTTCGGATGAGCGCAGAGTCTAGATTGTATGCAGTAGCAATAGATTCGACAAGTAAACCCTCAGATAGTCCAGTCCTCATGTCCTGAAGAATTAATGCTACGAGATATCTGAGCTCTCTTGGTGAAGCCTCCAGAAACAAGCCTGTGAGCAGGGACTGCTTCTCTTTGAGTGACCCTGAACCTTGGACATTAGCAATCCTATCTAGAGTCTGCGCCACCACTGAAATTGATAGTACCTCTGAGAACAGTGTGGATTGACGGGTCTTCCTTGAGCTCTCTAGAAGTTTTGCCATTGCCTCTCCTGTGTCACCTTCATAAGCTTGAGCGAGGGCCTCGTCGTCAAAATCAATAATTCTTCTAAATGCATTCAACAGTCCTTTCCATGATACATTAAGAGTCCGCTGATCACTCTCTGCGAATATTTTGCCGCTCAGGAACAGGGCTGCATGACCTATCTCTTTGGGATCAACATTACGTAGAAAATTAGCAGCCAGCTCAACCTTCTCATTTCTTTTACTTGTTGAACCTACTTTGTCTAAGACCTCTGCCAAATAGATGAAATCTGTCAAGCTATAGGTCCCTCTCTTCTAATTTACATGGTTCGTTACATCTATATTCTTGGGATTTCGTTTAACCTCTGGTTGAAATCCATGGGTAGTATCTGGTTAAGTAAGAAAGCATTTCTCTACTTCGGTGGAGCTGCAGTCATTCTGATTGGTGGAGCTATCATCCTGATGGCACCATATCACTACATCAATTTTGCAGTTGATGAGAACCAACAACGAGTCTTTAACATCTGGGAAAGAGATGGATACTATCCTCAAATTGAGATTTCAGTATCTACGAGATATGTGAACACATCAGATGTTTTTATCGATCTCTTGTTTGATGAAAACACAACTCATGAAGCCTTCTTTGTTAATTTCACAATGGATGACAACAACATTGTGGAGGCACAGGATCTAATGTTCCTTAAAGCCAGTATGGTGTTAGATATTCCCCCTGGAAACTACACAATCACCATTTATCGAATCGAAGGAGCTGGCTCGATTACTCTCGGTCTAGAGCAGGTCAGTGATTCACGTGCATTCATTCTTACTGGCGGGATAATGAATATCCTTGGTCTCATAATGGGGATATCCGGTTACTTTGTACCTGGCACATTCCTTCCGACTGATACCGATATAATTGTGGATTGGGGATTCGATGACGAGGAAAAAGGGGTGTAACCATCATCAAAAAGTACTTTCAATCTCTGACGACTCCTTTTGAACCCTAGTTAGTGTTACGCTAGAATAGTCCACGTAGTACACACGCTCTTCTAGTTAGAAGTCACACACATCGTGTTGAGTACAATGGAGAGCGAAGAGATGAAATGGCTGCTCAAAGGTAAGATTGTGACTGACTTCAGGGGATTTCCACTGGGCAAAGTCAAGAAGGTCTGGTACGATGAAGCCCATGGGCCTCTGGTCATAATCGAACGCGGAAACCAAACAAATGATAACAACTCTTGGGAAGCCATTCCATTAAGAGCTGTTGACTCTGTTTCAGAACATGTTCGACTAAAACCACCGGTTTTTGCTGAGTAGAAAGCTCAATTTAGTGAAGTGTCATTAGTGAGGTTTGAATAATGCAACAAAACAAACTGGCAAGATATCATCTGCACGACACCGTTGTCGATGAATCCGAGTCATTGAAAATCAATGTGTTCACAAGTTCCTCTTGCACCTTTTGCAATGAGGCGCTCGAGGCTGCTCGTGAGGTTGCACAGAAATTTAAAACACTTCACCTGCCAATCGAGGTTATAGAAACGCCTGTTGAGGAAAAGCCGGAGCTTGTTGAAGCACTAAATGTTATTGCTTTACCAGTGATACTGATTGGTAAATCGCAGATTATAGGCTTACCTCAACCCGGCGATATTGAGCTACTCTTACATCAGTCTGTTTTGGCTGGCTAGGATTAGAAGAAAGGCAATCCCAGAATAAGCCATGCATTTTCCTTCATGACTAATCGACTTGTTTCCACATCAAGGTCTATCATGTTCATTGCCGCCATAAGATCAGGGTATTGGCTATGGTATCCAGAGCCAAAGACAAGTTTTCTGACTCCGAAATCTTGTACTACTGCATCCAGAAACACACGTAAAGGCGATTCAACGAGTTTACAAAATGTCGTCGACAACTCAAGCCAAATGTTTGGACGTGTTAATAGTGGGATAATTTGTGGAAATCCAAATAACCCACCCATATTCAGGATTACAAACCTGCCATCTGAGTGAAGAGTGGTAACACGGTCAATGAATGTAGTGATTTCGCTTGTCATTGTCTCGATATTGATGTAGACCGGTAACTCGTTTCTTGCTGCTTCGTGTACCAGTGCTTCTACGGCAGGATCTTGTGGATGATATAGATCTTGATGTAAGACCAATGCTCTACATCCATTGTCAACAAAGTCGTTAAGCTTTTGTTTCGCCAAATTGATTGGTCTGGGAATTATGGAACATGCTGCGAATAAACGATCTGGATAGATATCCGTAGCCTGCAGGTAAAGTTCAGTACTGACTAGTGGTTCGTGGGGTGTTAGAACAGCTCTGTCGATGCCAAATGTGTCCATTCTTGATATCAGAATGTCTACATGTTCGGTGTAGTTGTCACTCCTGACATCTGCCACCTCATTGTGACCCATCCCAAGATTGGTGTGTATATCAGTAGTCATCAAACACCCTGTGTTTGAAACGAATTCATCACTTTTCTATTCATGTGTTATGAATACCTTCAGCATCATCATCTCTAAATAGCCCTTAGAGTTTAGTTCATTTGGTTGATTCACTTGAGTGATGATGACAAGCCAAAGAGTCTAGAAAGAAGTCTACGTGCACTCTCTCAGAGCATCAATACAGATCAATACATGCTCATGGAGTATCTAGGTCCTGTTGTCGATGGTTGTAGGGCTGCACTCAATGTAAGCATTGAGAAGGCTCAAGAATTGCACAAATTGACAGAGGATGATTTTGAGGAGTATATTAGTTCGGTGCCAGACTCGTTCAGAGACCTGACTATTTGTCTGAAGACTTCAGACACTGCAGAGGAATATTCTATTGTTTTTGAAAGAGGGAAAGCGACTATCTATGATGAGTGTGTCGAGCCTGATGTTCTCTTCATCTCTGATAATAACACACTGATTGCACTCTGTGAAAGCGATCCGAAAGTGTCACCACCTGAAGTGCTTGGCGTTAAAATTGAGGTTTCAGGTTCTGACAATTTAAACATAGTTGAAGGTCTTGGGTTTCTCTGCTATCCATCGCTTCTAAGAGTTGCACAATCCGGTGTGGATCCTTCATCATTACTAAGTGAAGATGCTGATTCGGTAATAATGGCTGCAGCTTCTGATTTGGTTGTCAAGATGATAAAAAAATGGATTGATGTAACCTTCTCAGAGTAATATCTCATGATTATAGGCCGTGATACGGAAACACAAGCTCCTGCAGTCTCCGAAGAGATCTGTCGAGATCCATTGTAACTTGCTCTCTCGGTACATACATCTGAACGACCTTGTCCTCATCACGCATGAACTCTGGGATATCATGATATCCCATTTGAGTACAAATATCTCTGAACTCCTCAGGAATCAATTTGGGTACATCCTCTTCAAGCATTATTGCGAGAAACAATGTCCACAACCGTGCTACATTGACTGGATGATAACCTCCGCCACCTACTGCAAGCCAGCCAAGTTCACAACTATCTGATGACATATCTCGCAACTTCGCAACTACCGTTTCATATCCATGGGAAGTGTAGGTGAGATGCGCAAGCGGGTCCAGGTAATGACCATCAACTCCGAGTTGTGTTACAAGAAGGTCTGGTTTGAAGGATTCAAAGAGTGGGGCCACAACTTCATCGAAGACTCGAATCAACTCGGGGGTTCCTGCTCCGGGAAGTAATGGAATGTTCACTGAGTAGCCAGTACTCTCTGCTCCACCAGTTTCGTAGATGAAACCAGTTCCTGGAAAAAGCGTTTGGCCTGTTTGATGCACCGAGATAGTCAATACATCCTTCGAGCCATAGAATGCGTTTTGGACACCATCTCCATGATGCGCATCGAAGTCGAAGTATAAGACTTTGGCTTGTTTCTTTTTGTGCAATAGATTGATAGCGATGGCAACATCGTTGTATATGCAAAAACCTGATGCCAGACTTCTGTGTGCGTGATGTAGTCCCCCTGAGATGACAAATGCATTCGAAGCTCCATCGATGATTGCCCTCATGGCATCAAGTGTAGCCCCAACATATCTGGCACCAGTTTCGTGTATCAAAGGAAAAATAGGATTATCCGCAGTTCCAAGGCCATATCGAGGATATACGTTGTTGTTTGTCCCACTGTCCACTACTGCATCAATAAATTCTGGGGAATGGAAAAGCTCAAGATCTTCCCTTGTGGCAAGAGCAGGCTCCAACTCCTTCACCTTCTCAAGCAAGCCCAGTTGTTTAGACAATAGATAGGTAAGCTTCAATCGATCTGGTTTTAGTGGATGGTCTCTCTTGAACTCATACCCCAAGAGCGCATTTGAATAGGGATAGACCAGCTTGCCTCTCATTTTACTTGACCTCCCGCAAAGGGATTACAAACTCCTTTCTAAGTCTGCGGTTTTGAACTTGGATTCATTAACTCAATTCCCTAGTACCATTCTATTGTACCTGGTGGTTTTGATGTGAGGTCATAAACTACTCGGTTTATCCCTTTGACCTCATTTACGATTCTTGATGCTGCTCTGAGTAACAATGGCCACGGTGGGGTACTTACTGAAGCAGTCATTGCATCCTTGCTCTCAACGATTCTAATGACAATAGCTTGGTCAAAAGTCCTCTCATCCCCCATAACTCCCACTGATCTGACAGGCAAGAGAACACAAAACGACTGCCAAATAGAGGGATACATAATGTCGCTTCTAAGGGTATCCTGGAGAATTGTATCTGCATGTCTTAAAATGCTCAGTTGGTTTCTTGTTACTAGTCCACCAATTCTTATAGCTAGAGATGGTCCCGGAAATGGTTGACGATGTATCATATGATTAGGGATGTCTAATGCCAGTCCGACTTGCCTGACTTCATCCTTGTATAAGTTACTGAGAGGTTCGACCAGCTTCAATCTCATCCAGTCTGGTAGTCTAACATTGTGATGACTTTTGATGACAGCGGTATTTTTGCCCGTTGCAGCACTCTCAACTCTGTCAGGATATATGGTTCCCTGTCCAAGAAACTGAAAATGACCATGCTCATCTTCAAGGTCCTTTGCTTTCCTTTCAAAAACCTCAATGAACTTGTCTGCGATGATGGTTCTCTTTTCCTCAGGATCTTCTACACCCTCAAGAGCGTCAATAAACTCATCTTTTGCATCTAGGACGACAAAATTCTCAAATCCCATCTCATTAAATGCACTTCCAACCTCTTCTACTTCTCCCTCTCTAAGGAGTCCATTATCAACAAACACACAGAAGAGACGGTTACCAATTGCTTTTCTGATCAAGAATGCTGCAACAGTTGAATCAACACCTCCACTTGTCCCCATTAAGACCCTCGCCTCTCCAACCGTTTTCTTCACATACTCGACCATGTCCGCAATCTGGTCCTCGGGCTTCCATGAATCCACATACCTACAGAGATCCCTTAGAAATGCATTCAAAATACTCAACCCATTTGGAGTATGAGTGACCTCTGGGTGGAATTGCACACCATATATGTTGAATGCATTATCACGGAATGCGGCAATACGGTCTTCTCCACTCTTTGCTAGCACAGTCATGCCACTAGGGAGCTCAACCACTTCATCACTATGACTCATCCAGACGAACTGTGAATCCTCAAGTCCCCCTAGGATGCTCTCCCTCTCAACTATCTCTATTTGCGTTTGACCGTACTCGGGATTCCCACCTGCTGCAAGTTTCGCTCCAAGATGGACTGCTAGGAGCTGATGGCCAAAACAGATCCCGAGAGTCTTGATTCCTGTTTTTTCTATCATAGATAGATTGTCTTTGAAGGGAGTGCCTAGATCCTTTGCTGTGACAGTTCTTGGTCCACCTGAGAGGATTACGCCCTTCACATCGCAGAGAGATGCGTTAGTGAACCTCACATCTTGGGTGACAATCTCAGAGTAGACTCCCAACTCTCTGCACCTTCTGGATATGAGATGGGTGTATTGGCCCCCATAGTCCACGACCAGTACTTTCTCATTCGTTGTCATAGTCCTCCCCCAGATCTCAAGCATCCTGAGCTATGTCGGATCTATATCTCACCTTTCCCTTGATTCTCGATGCATTTGCATATGCAATCTCTCTCGCCTGAGCAACATTCTCTCCTTTTCCTAGAACCCCAACAGCTCTACTTCCAGTCGTCAGAATTTTGTTGTCTTTCTGATACACTGAGGCGAAGTAAAGTTCAGCAGATGTAGCTACACTTGTGTCAATCGGATAGTCCTTAATGACATCTGGACCTGGGTATCCTTCAGGAACGACATAAACACAGACTGTGGCTAGGTCATCAAAGAACACATCAGTCAGTCTCCCATCTATAATCTGTTGGCATACCACATCCATGGAGGAGTTCAGAATCGAGAGCACATTGAGTGCCTCAGGGTCGCCAAATCTTGCGTTATACTCTATGACTTTGAGACCGCTTCCAGTCTTCATGAACTGACCGTAAAGAATCCCCTTATACTCTCCTCCTGTGACCTTCTTAATCTGAGCAACAGTTGTTTGCATGATCAGCTTTGCAGATGAGAGGTCTTCGTCACTAACATATACGAGATCATGCCTCTCAGTAGAATAGGATCCCATCGATCCTGTATTAGGCCCCTTGTCTTGGTCATATGCTCTCTTGTAGTCTCTCACTAGTGGCATTGTTACTAGGTTTGTTCCATCGACAAAGGCTTGAACTGTGAACTCAATGCCATCAAGCCTTTCTTCAAGTACAACAACTCCTTGCTTACTTAGTTCATCAACAGCATACTTCTCAAGTTCCATCTTTGAATGAAGATGCTCTCCAAAAATCTTGACTCCCTTTCCACCTGTCAAGCCATCTGGTTTTACAACAATGTTTTCAATTCCTACTTCACTCTCGAATTTTCGCAAGTCGTCAAGACTTCTCACTATAGAATATTTTGGATTTGCATCTGGAAATGTTTGCTGAATGATTCTACGAGCGAATGATTTGCTAGTTTCAATCATAGCAGCATTTTTTCCTGGAGCCACGCAGGGAACTCCTCGATTCATGAGGAAATCGGACACACCGCTTGCCAAGGGTGCTTCTGGGCCAATGACTGCGTAATCAACTCCATCAAGATCTGGTAGCTTCCGAGAGTCTAGGATTGAATTAATGGAAACCTCTATAGCCAATTTTGCAATGCCAGGATTCAATCGGTCCATGTGTGCTACAAGATCGACGCCTGAGTGGACCAGAGCTTTGGCAATCGCATGTTCTCGTGCTCCGTTACCTATAAGGAGAACACGTGTCATTCTATAGTCACCCCGAATTGAGTAAATTCGATAGAACCTTTTCCTGATTTCTCCACTTGACCGATGCATTCAACTTTGTCAATTGAATTCAGCGCATCTAGAGCTTGTTGGCAGTTACTCTCAGACACAACAACAACCAAACCAATACCCATATTGAATGTTGAGAACATCTCTGCTAGCTCTATATTTCCAATTTCCCTAATGAGTTGGAAAATCAAGGGTATTTTTGGGAAGTTATCAATCCTGTATCTGTTCGGACCTAATCGAAGAAGCTTGCGATAACCTGAACCTGTTATGTGCGCCATACCTCTTATCTTGATATTCATTTCTTGAAGAATTCTGAAGTGGGGGACATAGATGCGAGTAGGCCGTAGTAGTTCTTCAGCAACTGGAAGTCCCCAAGGCAACTTATCTGTTATCTTGTACTTTGAGAGTAGCACCTTACGCGCCAATGTGAATCCATTCGAATGTAGTCCGCTGGATGATATACCAATCATAACATCTCCTGACTCAATGGTTTCCCCGTTAAATAGGTCTGAAGGTTTTGCGATTCCAACTGCTGTTCCTGCGAGGTCCAGTCCATGATTGTTTACTCCACGGATCATATCTGGAAGGATTGCTGTTTCGCCTCCTAGAATAGGGACACCTGCAATCCTACACCCCTCAAGGAGCCCTTTTGCAATCTCTTTGATTACATTCTCTGATAGGGGGCGCTCCATTGCTAAATAGTCAACAAAACCTACAGGAGTCGCTCCAATGCATATCAGGTCGTTCACGTTCATGGCAACACAATCAATACCAATTGTATCGTATTTGCCAGCAAGTTCTGCCACAATGACTTTACTCCCGACTCCATCTGTAGAAAGTGCCAAGGAGAGGTCATCACTAATCCTAGTCGTATTTGCATAATGACCAAAATCATGCGTTACTTCGCCCTGATCAAACGATTTTCTGACATAAGTCCCGATAGTCTTCAGGATATCTGCAACCCGTGCTTCATCAACTCCGGCTTCTGAATATGACTTCGGAATTTTAGTTTCTTTAATCCCATTCACCTTTAGTATTCTTGCTGCGAGATAGGCAGCGTTCTGGCCATTATCAATTCCAACTGTTGCTACAGGAACTCCCTTTGGCATTTGCATGATTGAGAGAAGTGCATCAAGTCCATCAAGTCTTACATCCACTGGAACACCAATAACAGGCTTTGAGGTATAAGATGCTACTACACCTGGGAGAGCAGCAGCCAACCCCGCGATGCATATGATTACTTCTTCAGTACTATTGGTCACAATCTGCTTAACCCTCTCAGGTTCACGGTGCGCAGAGGCAAACTCGACTCTATAGCTAATATCTAGTTCATCCAGTACAATGGTAGCCTTTTCAACAATTGACTCGTCACTCTTACTCCCTGCAATAATGAGAACTCTCGACATATAATTGTCACTCCAGATATTTACTCAATCCTCCAGAGAAAGCCTTCCTTGCATCGCTAGTTCGTATAGCGAATCTACCAAAGTCTGCAATAGGATCAGTAGTAGTTAGTCCTAGTTCACAGCAAGTGGTTCCATGTTTCTCAATCAATTTCAGGAATTCAGGCTGATTGCTCTCTGTCACTTCTGCTAAATATCGAGAGGAGGTCTCGGAGAAGAGACCCTGCCCTATGCTATTTATTGTGCCAGGAATATAGTCCATGTTCAACTTGAATCCAAAATCACTCTTCAATACCATCTTCAAGAGAGCAACTGCTATTCCGCCTCGTCCAACATTGTTGCATGATCGAATAAGTCCTCTTTCGTGAGCCTCCAAGATTGCATTCATAGAATTCTTTTCCGTTGTTGGTTGGTATTTCGGTGGGATCCCCTTTACCTCACCCAGAATTAGCCGCTGGAACTCACTTCCATTCAACTCAGGAAAGGTTTCTCCAACTAGAAAAATATTAGCCCATGGTGTGACTAGGTTTCGTTTAATTGGATTAAATCCTTGATTAAAGATACCTGAAATCATGATTTGAGGTGTTGGATTTATTCTTCTATTCTTCCCATCTATCACTGTTTCATTATATAGCGACACATTCCCACCGATGATAGGAATATCAAAGTCATGAGAGAATCTCCCGAGTCCCCGGACTGATTCAACAAACTGTGCATAGGACTCAGGTCGTTCTGGATTACCAAAATTGAGACAATCAGCTATGAAGAGCGGACGTGCACCCATGGATACCAGATTTCTCAAAGACTCAGCAGCAGAGTTTGCGGTTCCTGTTTGTGGGTCAAGTTTGCACCAGAACGAGTTGCAGTCACTGGTAAAAGCAAGTAGTCTGCCGTTCGGGAACTCCAAAACTCCTGCATTCTCTCCAAGATCCACAACTGTGTTTGATTGAACATGTTGATCATATTGACTATATATCCAAGACCGATCACAGATATTCGCAGATTGAAGCAGCATTAGAATGGTTGTTCCATAATCCTCTGGTTCTTTGAACCAGCTCAGTGATTCAGTCTGAGCTGTTATTTTACCCTCTATCCTCTCGGGAACTGGGAACCCATCAACCAATAGACTGATTGGAAGGCTTGCAACCACCTCGCCCTTGTATTTAGCAGTGTATTGAAGATCATCTGTGACAGTTCCAATCACTGCATAGGTTGTATCGTTCTTCTCAAGAATTACCTTTGCCCTATCCATTTTCTCTGGAGCAATGATAGCGAGCATCCGTTCCTGGGACTCGGATATGATTATCTCTGAGGGATCCATGTCATCTTCTCGTAAGGGAACCCTTTCAAGATGAATCTCAATTCCAGTACCTCCTGCGCGAGCAAGCTCGCCTGCAGCTGATGTCATTCCGCCGCCACCAAAATCCTGAAGACCGTCAATAAGCTCCTCCTCTATCAATTCAGAAAGGGTGTCTATCAGAACCTTCTTTGCTAATGGGTCTCCAATCTGAACAGCGCCTCGGTTCTCCTCCTCTTCATTGGAGAAGGTTTCTGATGCAAAACTGACCCCCGCAATGCCATCCCGACCTGTTGTCGAACCAAACATAATCAAGTAGTGACCTGGAGTTCGCGCACTACTCCGAACCACTTTCTCAGGCTTCACATAACCGACACAAACAACATTCACAAGGCAGTTATCATCATACGACTCATCGAACTCAATCTCTCCTCCAACAACTGGGATTCCAACACTGTTTCCGTATTCTGATATTCCTCTTACAACATTCTCCAGCAAGTAAGCATTATGGGGTTTCTCTGGGTGTCCAAACCTCAGACAGTTCATAAGACCTACCGCCTTGCATCCTTGTGAAATCACATCCCGGATAATACCTCCAACACCA
>JAEORX010000054.1 GCA_016840685.1 Candidatus Thorarchaeota archaeon | reverse complement strand
GACAGGGATGCTTTTACTTCGTTGGATGGTAGTGAAGTCACTGTACCTCATTTTGACGGTGACGGTTTTAAATCTGAGAGCCTTGTCTCTAAGTCGTTCTCCTATTCGACCACACATCACTCCAAGTACTTCGTGTACATACTCCACAGACTCTGGTTCAACATCCTCCATGAAGGTCCTATCCTTTGACATTGACTTTCGTACCCTTGGTCCATTATCAATCAGAGGACGCTCATCAATCCCCCTAGATCTTTGATACAACCAGGGAGAACCACGACCCATAATAGGCCAGAGTTCAGGAAGAGTCATTCGTTGTATCTGTCCTAATTGCGTGATACCGAATTTCTCCAACCGCTCTGCAGTCTTCTGGCCAATACCATTAATGGCTGTTACAGGAAGGGGTTCGAGAAATCCTATGATGTCCTGTGGATTAGGACCAATCACTGTGATGCCTCTGGGTTTGTTTATGCCAGTTGCTATCTTGGCAACAGACATGTTTGGAGCAGCTCCAATTGAACAAGGGAGTTTGACCTCATGCCAAATAGAATCCTGAATCCATAATGCTAGGTTACGTGGACTGCCAAAGTTGTCCACAGCCTCTGTCACTTCGATGTATGCCTCATCAATGCTTGCTCTCCGAACTCGACTGCCATCAGCATATTCTCTTAGTATATCCATGAACTCATCAGAGGCAATACCATAACTCTCAAACTCACCCTCAACAAAAGCCGCTTCTGGACAAAGTCGATATGCCTGGGAAACAGGCATGCCAGCATGGATTCCCTTTGCTCGTGCCTCATACGAGGCCGCCCTTACAACTCCGCGCCCTCTCCCACCCCTTGGGTCGTGACCAACACACACTGGTTGTCCTGCCAACTCAGGATGGTTTCTATATTGCTCTACAGAAGCAAAGAAGGCATCCATATCGACATGCATTATCCAGCGTGACATTTACGACCCAGAAAATATCTCAGATTCAAGCATTAACAATTATTGAATAGCAACATGTTCTTGATTGAATTAGCGTGTCTCAGACAGATGACCGAATATAATCTCTCATTTTGTTCAAACATGTACATCCTAGAGAATTCTATAAACACCCAAGTAGCATCTGGAAGAGAAATCCCACGCAACGCAGACCAGCTGGCAGACAGATGAATGACCAAAATGGTATATCAAACAACAGCATAAGCCAAGAAGAGGAAGCCATCCGATATAGGGTGCTTATAGAATCTATGAATGACGGATTCGGCATCATTGATACAAATGGTGTTTTTACCTATGTCAATTCCCGATTTGCCAGGATGCTTGAGTATTCTGAGGAGGAAATGATTGGTAGACCAATATTAAATTTCGTTGATGAGGAGAACAAGAAAATCATTCGAGAGAACATCCGGCACCGCCACAAGGGTGAAGCAACTCAGTATGAGGTTGAATGGACAAAAAGCACTGGCAAGCTGGTGCCAACAATAGTGTCTGGAGCCCCCATGCTTGATGAGTCGGGGGCACATCGAGGTTCGTTTGCGGTCATCACAGACATCACCGAACTGAGGGAATCACGACAGGCGTTGGTGCAAAATGCAGAGATGATGCGTCGGATATTCGACGAATCTCAAGTTGGGATTGAACTATTCGATTCAGAAGGAATTCTCATCGCTGCAAATCGAGCGGCATTGAAAATTGGAGGTATCTCTGATATCGAGCATCTATTAGGCTTTAGCCTCTTCGACGACCCCAATGTTCCAAGTGAGATAAGGGCCAGGTTGATTCGAGGAGAACCTGTCAAATATGAAACCGTATTCGATTTCGACAAGGTGAAGGAAAAAGGACTCTACGAAACGAATCGATCTGGACAAATTGTACTTGATGCTTGGGTCACACCTCTTGGCTTGGAGAATGGTGGGGAAATCAAAGGATACCTCAGCCAGCTACTTGAAATAACTGAGGAACGACAAACTGAGGCTGCGTTGTTAGACACGGAGAAGAAATACCAACTACTTGCTGAAAACATGACTGATGTCCTCTTCACATCAGATCTTGAGTTGAATCTGACATATGTTAGTCCCTCTGTTGAGAGATTGCTTAGATTCAGTGTGAAAGAGCTCGAGAACAGGTCCCTTATTGAGCTAATGGCACCAGTGTCTGTCTGGACTGCTATTGAAACGATGAAGGAGGCTCTTGAAGCTGAGAAGGTTGCGGATCAGACTCTGACCAGAGGTGATTCACCTACTCTTGAGATACTACTCAAACGGAAAGATGGGTCCTCTGTCTGGACTGAAGTAGCCCGGACCTTCATTCGTGATGCCAAAGGCAGGCCAACTGGTGTGCTTGGAGTAGCAAGAAACATAGAAGAAAGAAAAGAGAATCAAAAAGCGCTTGTAGAGTCCGAGTTAAAGTATAGGACATTGGTGGATCAATCGTTTCAAGGTATCATGATCCTCCAAGCGGCACCTCTAAAGATTCTATTCACAAATCCAGCATTTGCTAACTTTCTTGAACATAGTATTGAAGATGTCCTGAAATTGACCTCAAAGGAGATACAGGATATCATCCACCCGGATGACTGGAATCTGGCATTAAAACGCATGGAGGAACTGATGAAAGGTGAACCTCCTAACAAAATTCCAATGCTCATTCGGGTCTTCCAAAAGGATGGAGATATGCAATGGTTGGAGATGTTTGGTAGGCGGATTGAGTTTGAAGGAAACCATGCAGTCGAATTGGTCGCCATGAACGTGACTGATCGTATCCATGCAGAGAAAGACATTGAAACACAGAAAGAACGAGCATTGCACCTCATTGACCTGATGGCACATGATTTTCGAAATCAGCTGCAGATTGTTCTAGGAAGCACTATGGTAATGGAACTGAAACTAAAGGACCCAGATGCTCGACGGCTCTTGGGACAGATTGTGTCTGCTGTCGAGAGGTGTCAGAGTATGATATCCAAGGTCAAGGTCACGGAGCCTTTGATGTCAGTACCACTAAGAATCCGAAAATTGAACACTGCAATTGAATCAGTGATTGATGCTCACAAAGAGCAACACAGAGATGTGACTTTTGAGGTGTCACTGGATGTAGAGAGTGCTCTTGTGGATGCTGATCAGTTTCTTGAGCAACTAATAGACAATCTTATCGAAAATGCAATCGAACACAATGATCGGGAAACACGGAAAGTATGGATATCCTTGAGAGAGAGTGGAGATGGATACGAGATTGCAATAGGTGATAATGGGCATGGGATATCAGGGGCGCTGAAGACCGCAATCTTTGATGTATCAAGACGTTATGGAGGAGTAGGTCTCCACCAGTCGAAACAAATCTGTGACAAGTACGGGGGACGTATTGATGTGAGGGACCGGGTAAAGGGGCAACCAACCCAAGGTGTTGAGTTCATCGTTTGGCTTCCCAGAACCCGTGAAAAAGACAATCACTCATGAGATTTGTTTGAAGAATTTAGTTAAGTCAACGTTTCCGCCGCTAATAATTACACCAACACGTTTGTCATCCAATTCATCCTTCATATTGAGTAGTCCAGAAAGTGACACAGCACCAGAAGGCTCAACAACTAGCTTCATTCGCTCCCACAGCAATCTCATTGCATTAACAATCTCTTCCTCTGAAACTGTGATAATAGAATCTACATGTTCTCTAATTATCCGAAATGTCAAGTCACCAAGTTGTGTCCTGAGTCCATCTGCAATTGTGTCGGGGTAGACACTAGGATAGATTTTTCCATCTCTGAAGGAGCGGAAGGCATCATCTGCATTTTTTGGTTCTACTGCAACAACGTTAGAATCTGGAAGAAGACTCTTTGCCACAATAGCTGAGCCACTCACCAAACCCCCTCCTCCTATAGGGGCAAATAGGTAGTCCAACTCCTCAACTTCGTCAATCATTTCAAGCGCAGCAGTCCCTGCTCCAGCAATAATCCTTGCATCATTGTAAGGATGGACTAGCACATAACCATGGGTCTGCATAAGTTCTTGTGCAACTTGAACTCTACTTTCAGTTGAGTTCTCACAGAAGACGATCTCTGCTCCATACCCACGTGTTGCATCAACTTTGACCTTTGGTGAGTTCTTGGGCATCACAATCGTAGCTTTAATGCCTGTGAGAGAGGCTGCCAAGGCGAGAGCTTGGGCGTGATTCCCCGATGAATGAGTGATGACTCCTCTATTTCGCTCCTCTTCAGTCAACTGGGATACAGTATTCAACGCACCTCTGAACTTGAATGCACCAGCCCTTTGGAAATTCTCGCACTTGAAGAAGACCTGACAGTCAATCATCCGGTCAATTGTTGACGATGTCATGACCGGAGTCCAGAGTACGTAGTCTCGAATCCTCCTATGAGCATCAATGACATCTTGAATCCCGACCATAGACAAATGGTCAAATGAGTCACACAAAAACATTGCTCGAAATGTTTAATGACATGTTACTATCCAAAGTATCTGATATACATGAGAGGAATGCGCAGGAAAGAGAAGGCTATTGAGAGTAAGGATGAAATCATTGCCATATTAAAGAGGGCGAAATACATCACAATTGCCATGAGTGTTGATGATGAGCCATATCTCGTAACTTTGAGTCACGGATATGATGAAGAGGCTAATTGTATTTACTTCCACTGTGCGCAGGATGGAAAAAAGGTGGACATTCTCAGAAAGAACAACCTTGTGTGGGGGCAGGCAATTGAGGACCGAGGTTATGTTGATGGTGCATGTGACCATCTCTTTGCCACAGCACAGTTTCGTGGTCGTGCGACTTTTCTGCAAGACGAAGAAGAAAAGAAACACGCACTTAGTGTGATGATTCATGCTCTGGAATCAGATCCGAAAGCGGTGATTGAGAAACAAATCACAACAAGCTCTGTGAAGAGAGTCAACATTGGAAGAATAGATATCGAGTACATGACTGGGAAGAAGTCCGATGAAGTTATCCTATCGCTTTGACTCCGATAGGTTTCTGAGAAGAGCAACAACTTCATCCACCCGTTCATAAGGGACGAAAAGATGGTCATGATAGTAGGCTGAAACTGCATTAACACTGATCCCAGCGCTTGCGAGATGAGAGGTGACTGCCGCTAGGAATCCCACTGCTTCGAGGGCAGAGTGAATCTTGAGGGTAACGAGACCCCAGACCGAGTCTGATGAGATTCCTATCTGTTCCGCTTCTCTCTTCGTTACTATGACAGTAGGACCTTCGTTTTCCCTATAGACTAGTAGGGGTCTCTTGAATTCACTAACCAGTTTTTCATTGACAGTACAGAAGACATACTCTCCAGGGATAACTTCTGGTTTCATGTTTCCTAAGAGGACATCCAGATTGGATTCTCCAGTCATCTTGAACAACCCGACTCTACTTTTTGCGCCCATATTTCTCCCAAGACGTGATGTCTTCTAGTGGGAACCTCGTACTCTTGCGTTCCTGGTCAGCATAGCCAAGTGATATGGAACAAATGACGCGTAGGTCCTCTGGAATCTCCAACGCCTTACGGAATTGTGGTTCAAGGTCAGTATCACGCACCCCCATCCAGCAGGTGGCAAGACCCAATGAGTGTGCTGCGAGCAACATGTTCTGAACAGCCTGATGCGGATCCGCAAGATAATATCTTGGATGTTTGGCCTGGTCTCCAAGGACTACAATCACAACGGGTGATTCTTTCATGAATCTACCATAGTCGTGAATGTCTGATAGTTTTCTGCGCATTTTTTCGTTTCGAATGACGATGAAATGCCATGGCTGTTTGTTCGATGCGGAAGGTGCCCACCGACCAGCCTGAAGGATTGTCATCAGGTCCTCTTCACTCACCTCATCGGGCTTGTACTTCCTGATACTTCTTCTGTCCCGTATCGTCTTTATTGTGTCCATTAGTGACGAACTCCTACTGAAACGATGAACGAACCTAGTAAAATATTGCGTGCTATCATAAACCTAAAAGGAGGATTTTCTTGGCGCACGATACATCTGAGTGGTGGACATTATAATGATTGTGAAGACGAAGAGGAAGGAACTGACAAGCGTTGGTGTTGACATTGGTTCCTCGACCTCACATGTAGTCTTCAGTAAAATAGTGCTTGAGAGAAATGATGACTCAAGACACGAGAAGTTTGAGATACAAGAGAGGAAGATTCTCTACTCAGGACCAATTCATTTGACTCCATTCAAGGATGCAATGAATATCGATTTTGAGAAACTCAGAGACCTACTCCTCCAGGACTATCAAAACGCGGGAGTCACGACCTCCGATATTGACACAGGGGCGGTAATCATCACTGGTGAAACTGCAAAGAAAGAAAATGCGGAATGGATAGTCAGTGCCTTAGCGGGGGAGGTGGGCAAGTTCGTCGCAGCAACAGCGGGTCCGAACTATGAATCAGTCCTTGCAGCATATGGTTCTGGTGCAGTTGCCAGATCTGCTGAAACTGGCGAAACCATAATGAACGTCGACATAGGCGGTGGTTCTTCAAATATCGCAGTATGTAAAGAGGGACGCGTTGTGGCAACGAGTGCGATAAATGTTGGCGGCCGGTTGATAGCATTTGATGATGGACGACATATCATCCGCCTTGAAGAGTCAGGAAAGAATCTTGCTAGAGCCTTGGGACTGAGCTTAGAGCTTGGTGAAGTCCTTCCGGATACATCTGAAGAGATCCTTGCAGATGCACTTGCCAATTCACTTCTCGAGTGCATCACTCAGGCACCTCCTGGAGAGATCACTAAGATGCTTCTAATGACACCAGTATTGAACTATGAGGGGCATATCGACTTCATCACGTTCTCTGGAGGTGTTGCGGAGTATATCTACGAAAGTGAAGATAGAGAATTTAATGACCTTGGAGCCACCCTCGCGCAGTCGTTGAGGACAAAGGTTGCAGAATTAGATTTCCGCATGAGAGCACCAGAACACAAAATACGTGCCACCGTCATTGGAGCTGGCAACTTCAGCCTCCATGTCAGTGGCTCAACCACTTTCCTCTCTAGTGGACTGAAATATCCACTTCGGAATCTACCAGTTGTCGAACCATATATCGGTATACGAAAACCCACATCGGGAGATGTCAAAGAGTCCATTGACAAAGCCCTCTCAAGGTTCGATCTGACTGAGGGTGTTGACCCACTCCTACTCTCCTTCAATCATTCTATCCGACCATCTTATGAAACCCTGAAGGAGTTCGTGATTGGAGTTGTCAGTGCACTACCAAAGTCCATAGAAAATGGTTCACCAATCTTCATGTGCTTTGATGCTGATATAGGCAACAGTGTTGGAAACGTCATGAAACGAGAGACAGGAATTGCAAACGAGGTGCTCTCTATTGACGAGATTAGATTGAGGGAGGGAGATTTCATAGACATTGGACAGCCAATTATCGAGGATGTCGTAGTACCAGTTGTGATCAAGACGCTCATTTTTAAAACCGAATAAGCTGTTTCACTCTCTCAACCGTTTCCGGACCTGTGATATTAGAAGATAGCTGATTGGAACTGTGATTGACTCTTCAGTTTGAGCTGGTGTATATGGCTCTTGTTCCTTCTCATACCACATCCGGTATTTCTGTTCTGGCCAGATTTCTTCCCTCATTCGGACAAGTCGGCTGAATCTGATGAAGATGAATCCAGCAATTGGTAACAAGGGGATTGGTAAAACAACCGGGAAGTACGATGGATCATAATATGTATTTAACATCAGGAATGCGACAACTGCAGCTGGCAATATCTCCCCAAGCATTGCGACCGACACCAGTCTTCCTTTATTGATCAGCCCATCCTTAAACCTGAAGATATCTCGTACAAAGACAAACCGAAGCGCAGATAGAAGGCCAAAGAAGAGAAAAGTGAATCCAGATATCATAGAGATTGCAAGAGTTATTTCAGTCGCCGGAATTTGAGTGATTTCAAAAATTGAAGGGGCATATCCTCTTACACCAAACCATGAATCATAGAGTGAAACTTGAACTTGATAAAGGAAAGAAATGAACGAGAGACTGGGACTCCACCATGGTAGCACAGTATATACCATGAATGGGAAAAACATAAGGCTAGCCCAGAGTAGTCCCAAGAGTACTCGTACTCGTTTGGTTTTACCATGTATGAGTGATTTAACAGCCCCATAGGTCAAATAACCGGGGTCAGAGGGGACGCTTCGTATGGCAACTTCTCGTGATAATAGAGGAAGAACCACATAGAATGAAATTGTTAGTAGGGGGATCATTTGAGTAATTGAGTAGTAGTAGAAGTACATCCCTGGTAAATAGACAAAGGGAACGAAAAAGGATAGGGGCAGAAACATACCAATAAGCCAACTCAGAACACATGCTGCTACTGCTCTCTTTCTGATGGACTGTGTAATGGGCCTTGAGTTGAGTTGTCGCTCGAATATTAATCCAGGTAAGAGAATTAGTAATCCCAGCAATATGAATTGAATTGGTGCTAGAATGATAAATGGGTCTGCTCCAACCACAAATAGTAATGAAATCAAACCAACATAGGGAAAGGAGATGTAGGCAACAAGTGGCAAGGACAAGACTACTAGTAATTTGACAATGGACATTACACCAAGTCTTTGTCTGAGGGAAATCTCCATCATCTCCAAGTTAGATGTAATAAATTCACCTAAAAAGACTGCGCCGATTCTTGAAAAAAGTGTGACTACTAGGTGGTATTATTCATATAGCAGGAAACTTAAATCTAATTTGAGTCAACAATGCAAACTTCAACAATTACTCCCCCACCTGACATATTCTTGGACCCAATTGGTTACATTATGTATTATATCAACCTGTTATTTCCCTATATCATGTTAGGAGTTTCTCTTCTTGTCCTCATAGGTGTGTATTTTGTAGTTACGCGGCTAGTCAGAAGATCTCTCACCTCTATCGGAATGGGAATTGAAGCCGCCACAGGGATTGTCTTGGTCCTTAGACTCGTCTTTTTCATGGCAGGAGTAATGATTATCATTAGTGCCTTCGAAACGAGTGTAGCCACCCTTCTCTCCATTACAGCAATCTTTGGTACAGCCCTGGGTCTTGCTTTCTCGCAGGCATTGGGCAACATTGTGAGTGGATTGTATGTTTTAGCTGCTCGACCATTTAGAGTTGGAGACTATGTCAGAGTTGGTGGTGTTGAGGGAATAGTCAGAGAAATCACCTTGAACTACACAAGGATTCTTCTTGCTGATGAAACACGACAACTTCTTCCAAATAGCAAAGTTGTGAGTAGTGAGGTAACTAATTTTCGAGTGGCAGTGTCCGAATTGATTAGAAATGAGGAAGAAGTCATCGAGCAAGTAAAAGAAGAAAAAGGCAGAAGGTCTTACATCAAATCCATTGATAGTGCTATTGATAGACTTCGACATATGGCGGGAGATGCTGATGCTTTCAAATATACATTTGATTTGAATATCCATATGAGCTACGATCAAAGAGCAATGCAACGCCATTTCGATATAGTCTGCAACGAATACGAAGATGTGTTTCTTGGTCGTCCAACTTATCAGATTTGGGCGAAACCAGTGGCAGCAATCACCTATCGCTTCACATATATTGTAGACGATCCCATGTTAATCATCAAGAAGACCTCAGATTTCATGCAGGATCTTCTGAAATACTACATAGAGGGAACTAAGTGATTCTTCTAGTGTAGCGTGGTTCTAGGTCTTGAAACCAGGGAGCGACCTTTGCATCATCGACCCTGTCAGACGATGGAAGGTATGGTTTGATGTCGATGATTGGAGTACCATGATGGGCATCCATATGATCAACTTTCAACCTCCTGTGCGCAGGATCTACTTTTAAAAGTTGGACAATAGTATGACCTATTGGATTGGGTCTTACAGGAGAACGGCATGAAAAGGCTCCTGATGGCTCATCGCCCTTATTCCTAGGAGGGTTTGATAAAAGCACACTTCGGTCTTGAGGAGTGTCTCGTTCATGAATCCACCAGAGCACAATTAAATGAGAGAAATGATCTATGTGCACCGTGGCATCCCATACGTTTGGGTTGATGACCAGATATATTCCTGAGTCGTTCTTCTCTACATGTCCAATGGGATGGATTGTGTAATCCAAATCTTTCACCTTGTCTAGCTATATGAAACAACTATAAATTAATCCAATTAAAAGACACTCATTTCTTTTCTCGATGCATTAAAAGGATGGATTAATGGATGAGAAGATGCGGAACTCACCCAGACATTAACAGCATCGTGGAAATCTCAGATCTCAAATCATCCTCAGACACATAGCCAGCAAGCTGTTTCTTGCCTAAGTTAATAGTGGGTAAGGCTGGCAAATCTCCCTCTTTGACTCCCGAGGAGGGATCATCGACATTGATCAGATTAATGGTCGATGGACTGATGTTCATCTCTGTCAAGACTGCGGTCAATGACTCTAGGACTGGGCCACAGAACACACAATGGTCTGATTTGTAGAACATGATAGCTGGTAGCATCAGTTCTTCCTTCCAAGCTGGCAAAAGAACGATGAACCTGCTACCCTTGGAGGGATCGGAGGGATTTCTGTCTTCAACCCAAACCCGTCCACCAAGGTGTTCGATATATCTGTCAACAACAGTCAATCCAAGACCCTTGCCTGCCAACTGCTCCTCAGGTACACCGGCTCGTCGAAAGATCTGATCTTTATGCGCGTCAGGAATCGCAGGTCCGCTGTCTAGAAATTCAATGCGAACCATATCACCATCTTCGGTAATATCAGCCATAATTTCAAGTTTCACGTTTGTGCTTGGGTCTTCACTCGCTGAGTAATGGATGATATTGAAGAAGATATACCACATGAAGGCGTGTCCCACAACATCAAAGGATTGCTCGGGGATGTTTGACTTGATATTGATGGTCTTCCACTCAAAGTCTCGTTTGACCTCTCTGACCGCCTTATTGAAGTGTGGCTGAAGGCGGGTCTGTACCTTTTCCGGAGGTGCTTGACCCAATGAGATCAAGACGCCCATGTTGGCGATCATTCTCCCAGCACTTCGTACACTCCATGCTGTTTCACTCAGTACACCTTTCAGACGCTCTGGAATTGGGAGTGAAATGCTCAAGTCCTCTAATGCAAAAAGGACATTCTGATTGGTCATATTTAGGTCGCTGCTCATGACCTCCATGTACAGATTCGCTCTTTGACTCTCTTGCCTCAGTCTTTGTTCCACACCACGCCTTGTGGTGACATCGAATGCGGTCAGTCCTATTTCACTCGCTTTCTCAGGTCCTGATGCAAGAGGGCTGGATGAGATGTTAGTCCAGATAATCTTGCCATCGCCACGTTTCATTTGAATTTCCAAACCACTCACACTTTTTCCTCGAAGGGCTTCCTTAACAATGTCAGCACCGGGGTCATAGAGAGGTTCTGGATCCGGCAGAAACTCCGAGAGGGACTTTCCTATAATATTCTCAGCGTCACTACCTAGAAGCTCCTCAGCTGCAGCATTCACTTGTTCAACAATTCCATTTCGATTGAGCGTGAAGTATGCCACTGGCGACAAGTCATAGAGTGTCGCGAAACGATTCTCCAGCTCTGTGACGTGCGCTTCCAACTCCATCTGTGAGGTGATGTTTCGTACCGTAGCGATTATTGCAGGTTCCCCTTCAAGCTTGATTTGAGTGGGAGTGATTTCTACATGAAGCACGTCATTGTCCTTTGATGTAAGACGAGTGATGAAACGAGTAGCATTCTCACCGGTGATGAATGCTTCAATCAGATCTTGGTCTCGTCTTCGAGATATCGAATCAATGAGGTCCTCAAAGGGAGTGTCTAGAAGAGCATCCTTTTCGTAACCAAGCATATCTGCAAAGGCAGAATTAGTCAGAATAATATCCTCCTCTTGGATTACGACAAAGCCATCATGGACTACTTCCATAACCTTGTGTAGCCATGAGCTCTCGCGGTTCTCATCTGTCAAGGAGGACACCCTCAGGGCAGTCTTTCTACACTCGTATAAATAAAAGAATGTAGCGAGTCCTCATTCGATTTTTAAGAGATGACAATTAAGATTACTTGGCATAGCTATCGAGGATTCCTAATGAAGTATGAATGCATTAAGGCAAAATCATTGTTGTCTAAACCCCATGTGGCAGACAGTTGGTTCCATATGAATAGGAGTCTTAATGCATACCGGGGATGCGAGCATGGCTGCGTTTATTGCGATGGTAACTCAGAGTACTATCATGTAGAGAACTTCTACTCACATGTCAGAGTGAAGGAAAATGCGTCTGATATCTTGAAGAAAGAGTTGGGGAAACTTGGTTTCACATCCCGTTCTGAGTTGGAAACGGAAACACTATGGTCATTCTTGGATGATGAGGATTCAAAAAGGATTGCAGAGAAAGTACCACGAAGACTAGTAATCGGTGTTTGTGGAGGTGTCAGCGATGGGTTTCAGCAAGCAGAGCGTGAATACAAGGTCACGTATAGGATTCTAGAAACCCTTCTGGATTATAGTATGCCTGTTTTTGTCTTGACGAAATCAGATCTTGTTCTCGATTATCTTGATATCCTCAAGGAGATTCATGAACGAGCCTTTGCGAATATCGTCTTTACCATAACATGTGCTGACGACGAAATCCAGAAAGTGTTTGAACCAAATGCTTCGACAACATCAGAAAGATTCGATGCCTTGAAGGAGATTCGAAAGGCTGGTCTTTTTGGGGGAGTGATGGCAACCCCAATTATTCCGACCATCGGCGACAATGCTGATAACATGACAAACCTCGCACAGGCGACAAAGGATGCAGGAGGGGAGTTCATTCAATTTGGTGGCATGACTCTGAAACCAGGTCGTCAGAAAGAGTACTTCATGAGAATCATTAATAGACGTTTTCCGAAGTGCTATGACTTGATATCCAGAATCTATGAGAATAATAACACATACGGGCAACCTATTTGGAATAGACTGCCAGTCAATGTCATGGTCATGGGTCGTCATATCTGCAAGCAGGTTGGCGCCAGAGATAGAAGTGTCCGACATAGGATACCTCACGAATACGAGTCTAACAATACTGTTCTGGGTGTGCTACTCGATATCAACTTCAGGATGAATATGTTCTTGGGTATGCCTCGAAGTACGACTAAGCCCTACTGGGAACTGGCAGCAAGAATCGAGCAAGGTGTTGATGAACTCTCTAAGCTTCAGACCAATGGAGAATTGATTCAACATCTCATGATTGATAGTTCAATGGAAAAAACCGTTGAAGAGATTCTGGGTTCTGGAACCTGTGAGGTGCTTGAAACTCTTGAAGCGCGAATAGATAGGATGACTGAAACAGAGCTCGATACTGATATTCGGCAATCCCCAGATGAGTTTGTTTAAACAGGTTTTTACTTTCGTAGTCCTTTGTCGATAAGCAATTCATAGAGAAGAATGTTCGATAGGGGAGTTGACACAGTAGCTGTGAAATAGATGTATGTAGTTACTTTCTCAATTCCATCCATTTTTTTAATCGACCTATAGATATGTTCAAGTTCTGTAATTTGTTCAACCTGAAAAACACTGATCGCAGATGGCTCTGTCGCGAACCGATGGGAGTAAAAGTACTCTTCTGGAAACGTTTCACGGCACCATGCATCAATCTTTTCAAATGTGACCTCTCGCTCATCATAATGAGATCTAGCTAAGAATGTAATATTGCCTCCTGCATTTGGATTCCAAAGAAATGAGAAATGAACCGACCCACTCTCTTCAAGTTCATCGATTGTCCTTCTCACCCGTCGAGCACTCATGGAGGTCTGCTTTGCAATATCGGATACAGACATCCTAGGGTCGTCATATAGACTATTGAGCACCTTGAGCTGTGTGTTAGTGAAATTAATCATATTTCCTCGATTAGTCACAGTTGTATGCATCTCAACGGATTCTATTCCTTCGAGACTTCGCAGAAATTGTCCTAGATCAGAGAGACCCTTGGCTCCGATATACATGGCGTGTATGATGTAATCACCATTTGATAAAGGAAGAACTACAAACACCATCCGATTCTCTTTCAATTGCATTGTGAGAAGTTCATCATCTTGTGTCCCATCAGTCTTGAGGATGGCTAATAGATAATTTGCATCGATTTGAGCCAAGCTTAGGTGGATTAGGAACTCTTGGATGATTCCAATATCGATGAGCTTGAGAACTCTCTTGCGAACAGCATTTGGTGTAATGTTGTGCATTCTCGCTAGTTCTTCATAGGAAGTCCTGCAATTGTCTTCGAGAGCATGAAATATGCCTCTATCCAAGGAATCCATGTTCTATACCGTCTCAGATGCAGAGGGATACATCGATGATATGAATCATTCTGCGGATTTGAAGAGGACAACCTCGTGGAGCGTAGTACCATTTTCACTATAGGTGTGTCCTTCATGATTCACCTCAAGCTCGAAGTTTGATAGTAACCTATAGTATCCAGGCTTAATTCGAAGGATATTCTTCGCTAGGAATCTGAGAACTGGGTTAAAGTTGTTTAGCATGTCTACAGCCTCCAGTACTCTATCCACAGTCAAGACTGCTTCCAGCACCTACAATAACGATATCATACTCTTTCACACATATACCTCATGAGTCTAATTTTTTCATTTGCTCTTTCAACTCGAGTTCTAACTGATTGGGCTGAGGAATGTGGATGAACCTAAGAAGCGAAAAGACTAGTAGAGAGGTGCTTAAGGCTATCAATCCTGCAACTCCGTAGACAACACGGAGACTACCAGAGAACTCCCATATCGCAGCCCCAAGGATTTGGCCAGTCATTCCTACAAAGCCCATAAGTAAATCATAGGTTCCAAGTGATCGACCTTTCACTTCCTCCGATACCACAAGTACGATGATGCTCTTTACTGAGCCAATCCAGAGCACAAACGGAATCGCCCAGACGAAGTTGATGATATACATCATTAAAGCGCCACTTCCCTGACTGAACCAGAGTAGAATCAATGCATTTCCTATAACTCCTGCAAGAAGTGTGGCCTTCAGGTTTCTGTCAGCAAGGAGACTGGCGGGGTACATTATGATTGCACTTGTCAGGGAGAATAGGCTCCAAGTGAAACCATACGTCACTGTATCAACATTCCAAGGACCTACACTGAGGTTTCCGAGATAGGGAATGGAACTACTCCATGCAAGATTGAATCCAATCATCCCTAGAGCCAAAAACCAAAAACTTCTGCCAAGTTTTCCAAGAGAGAACTTTGGACCTGAGCGAGCCTTTTGTATAACATCTTTTCCCAAAGATTCTTTGAGTAAAAGTATTGAGGAAAAGAAGGTCACAATAGCCACTATTGAGGCTATGAAGTGAAGGTTGCCAGACCGATACCCCATGCTCATTAGAAACGATCCAGTGAAAGGACCCAATACATCTACGAACCAAAGAGGCATCATCACCATCATGAGCCTACGAGCCGGATTACTTCCATCATCAGATGCTATCTCATCTGCTGGGATTACACTAGCCATGAGACGTGCAGTGCTCATACCAAACCAGACAAGACCATATTGAATGGCTATGTATGGCCAGATGGGGAGAAAGGACATTGTGAAAAGACCAAGCACGATGGGCAAAAAACCAATAGAAATCGTCCATTTCCGCCCGATGAAGTCTGCGATATAGCCAGAGGAAACACTACCAATTAATCCTGTGAAAGTGGCTATTGAGAAGACAAATCCAATTTGCCAGGGTTCAAGGAATCCCTCGAGGAAGATACCAAACTCCCATTTCCAGAGTGCTGATGAGAACTGAGCAATAGCAATTACTGTAGCCAGTCTCCAGAGGTTGGGGCTAAGACCAAGTCTACCTGGACGTGACCTTGAGTATGCTGCAATCAGCTTATCCTCGGTCAGCTCTTCATCTGTCATTAGGTAGCCTCGTACTTGTTGACCGAACAAGACCAGCTTAAGACAGTGTCTATGGCAACATAGTTATTGACTATAACGGAAATTCCCAAATCACGGATTCAGAGTATCCCATGCTTTCAGAGTATTCCATGAAAGCAGACCTACAAACAGAAGAGAACCAAAGACAGAGTACCATTCAGTTAGTGGACCTCCAACTGTTAATGCAAAATACAGACTAGAGAGGGTTATCCCCAATCCATAGATACCAATAATCTTGTTGAAATTTGGATTCAAAAAGAGTGCAATGAGAAGGAGAATAAGGGTAAAGAAGAGGCAAGTGAAGAACCAACTGGATGAGGTCATATGAGGTGCTCCTTGATCCTCAGAAAAGTAACCTATGAACATCAAAGCTCCTCCAGAGATGAAACCCAGCCCTAAACCTAACAAGAGGAAAAAGCCTTGGAAATACCTCTCTACGCACCAAATGTATAGACCGTAGAAGAATGGAAACAGAAGAATACCTGTCAGGATGCAACCCCAATTGTAGAAATACGCTCCAAAGGGGTTATAGTTGTAATTTCCCAACCGACTAAGGTAGTGTGTGCTTGGGCCATATGAGTCAGGATAGAAAGCCCATGAGATGAGAGTGAAGATACAATATACGATAATCACCAATGCACCACTGATGGTGACTATTGGATATTTACCAATCCTGATTGCCATACCGAGATACTAACATCTTCGTCCTAATTAATCCAAGTAGTTTTTCACAGAACAGGCACTGAAATCAGGAATGCAGCACCTTGACCTTCCTTCTCGTCAAGAAGTTCAATTCGGCCACCATATGATTCTACAATTCTCTTTGACAGATACAGTCCAAGACCTTTCCCTTCGCCCTTCGTGGTGACACCTTTCTGGAATATCTTATCACGAATACTTGAATCGATACCAGGTCCATTATCCCGATATGTGATTATTAACCTCTTCTCGACAAGTCCCAGACGAATCGTTACCACTGCGGTCTCTCCTACATAATCGGCAGTGTTTCGTAATAGATTCTCCAATACTAGTGGAAGAAGAATTCCTGGGCGAATATCAGCTGAGCGAATATCAGGCTCAATAACTAAACTGACTTTCGCCGCGCTATTAGCCTCCTTGGCTCTATCAGCCATGAGCTGGACTGTTTCGAGAAAATCATACTCACTTCCTCGACCAACCACAGAAAACAATTTGATGACTCTTGACATTCTCTCACTTACAGCAAGAGATGTTGTGAAATAAGCGATCTTGTCCCCGGGTATATCCATGGTCTGGGACAACAACTCCACAAGTCCTCTCACAATCTGCATATCGTTACCCAGATCATG
>JAEORX010000053.1 GCA_016840685.1 Candidatus Thorarchaeota archaeon | reverse complement strand
GTCCAAGCGGACTTAACAGACTTTCCGCTTCTTGTAGATATCTTTGATGTTGATTTAAGAACGAAGGTACAATCTGACGGTGATGATATTGTCTTCGCATCCGGCGAAACTGTCCTTCCTCACGAGATAGAAGTCTTTGAGCAGGATTTCAACTCCACGCATGCCCATTTGGTCGCATGGGTAAAGACGGATCTCTCTTCCACTTTTGACACGACTGTTATGATGTACTACGGAAATCCGGAGGCAACAAATCAGGAGGATCCTGCGGGATTATGGGATGGCAACTATATTGGTGTTTGGCACTTGGGAGAAACTACAGGTGGGAGTGGTTCAATCAAAGATTCAACATCAAAGGCAAATCATGGCACAGACTTTGGTAATCCAATATTTGGATCAAGTGGAGTAATTGGCAACGCCATCGGATTTAATGATGGTCCGTACATCCAAATTCAAGATAGTTTGAGTCTCGATTCTATAACAACTGGAATTACTATTTCGGCTTGGACTCGGGCTGATTCATATGAGTGGGAATTACCGGTGCTTGCAAAAGGAGGGGAAGATAGTGGTGCATTCTCTCTATTTTACTACCGTTCTACTGGTGCAAATGACATATGTTATTACCTTGATGGAGTGTCTAGCGGAACTCAGCATACTGGAGAACCTGTAGCAAGAAATGAGTGGATGCATGTTGTTCTTACCTACGATGGATTCTATCTAAGAGTTTACAAGAATGGCACCCTAGCTTCAAATCAGCTTATTCCTTCGACGCCATCGATTATCAGTAATAATGAGCCCTTGTATATTGGTTATGAGTCAGACTATGCGGATTATTTCCGGGGTGAAATCGATGAGGCAAGAGTTTCTACATCTGCCAAACCTGAAGCGTGGATACAGACAGAATTCAATAATCAATATGACCCAACTAGTTTCTACTCAATAGGAGAAGAAACAGCGCTTCAGGAAGAATATCAGCCAGAAGTTCAAATTACTGATTTCAAATATAGGAAGGATTTGATTGTCGACCACACAAAAGTCAGTGCAGACCTGAATGATTTCCCTATGCTCATTGATATCTTTGACATGGATCTTAGAACTGATGTGCAACCTGATGGAGATGACATCATGTTCAAGACTGGATATGTTTGGTGTCCACACGAGGTTACATTCTTTGACCAGACATACAACTCGACACATGCTCATCTTATTGCATGGGTCAAAGTAGATCTCTCCTCCTCAGTTGATACAACAATCACTATGTATTATGGTAACCCTAGCTTATCTGCTCAAGAAAGACCCGATGCGGTATGGAGCAATTATGTTGGCGCGTGGCATTTAGATGGAAACCCATCAGAAACAGTCTATGATAGTAGTCCGTACAACAATGATGGTGTAACTTTGGGATCCATGAGTGGCTCAGATTTAGTTCCTGGTCAGGTTGGGAATGGATTTGAGTTGGACGGTATTGATGACATGATAAATGTTTCAGAGAGTTCCAGCTTAAATACTGTAAAGTATGCAGGCACTTTGTCACTGTGGATAAATTGGGTGGATTCCTCTGATGGAGGATACCAACGAATCATGACCACAAGTGACCGTTTCATATTGAACCCGTCACCTCCACCCACACTAATCCAAGATGATGGGTTTGAGTGGGCAGTGCAATTAGATGGTGACAATTACTTCTATCCATGGGGTGGCGACAGTATTGACTACAATCTCGTCACAAATCCATTCACAAACAACATATGGCATCACTTAGTGCTCACATTAGACTATACCACGAAATCTGTGGTAATCTACTTAGACGGTACACCATTGACTCTTGCTATAGAAAATGTACCATCGCAATGGACACAGTTAGCCTCGCTGGGAGACTGGCAGTGGGGTGGAACCCACCTCGACGCTGCTAGTCACTTCCAAGGGAAATTCGATGAAATAAGAGTCGCTAATACTGTCCGAACTCCAGAGTGGATACTGACAGAGTACAACAATCAATATGACCCAAGCTCATTCTACTCCCTTGGAGCAGAAGAACAAGTAGGCGCTGAAGGATTCATCTTCACAACAGACTCTGAATCCAGTGTCACAATTGGAGTTGAATTATCACTTGGAGTTCAAACGACAACACTGAGCTACGCCGATGACTTCTCTCTTGGAACCTCATTCTCTATTCTTAATGGGAGTCTACCGATTTGGACTGCAGGGGTGATAGTGTCACCTCCGTCTGAACTGGAAGCGGTATCCTTTGATGTTTCCTATCCGGAGGGAGAGTGGTGGCCATTTTCAGTTAAGAGCCCTTCAGGGATGGAAAAAACATTTGCGACTGATTGGACCTGCTTTGATGGTAAACTGATTGTTGGAGCCTCAGCGATTGACGAATATGGAATGTGGAAGATTCAGTTCTTAGACAGGAATCATGTTCTTGATATGCGAATGGGTCCGGTTGGAGGACCGTATTCTCAGACTGACAATTTCTCCATTGGTGAAAACATCGAGTATCGAGTTTGGAGCTCAGGAACCATTGGATCGACCATCTCTCTCGAACTAACTGATCCATCAGGTTCAACATGGTATTCAGGGTCTACAACATTTCGGGGTCAACGCTTTGCATTGCCATATAACCACCGCAAGACACTAACTATCAGTCATGACACTGTTGCCGAGAATCTCGTCAACTTCCCTGTACTGGTCGATGTCTATGACACTGATCTTCGTACTGACACACGTTCGGACGGGAGAGACATCGCGTTCGCCATAGGTGAAGATGCACTTTCGCATGAGCTAGAGCTTTTCGATCAAACCTTCAACTCAACTCATGCTCACCTTGTTGCATGGGTGAATGTGCCGTTGCTTTCCGGCTCAACTGATACAGTAATCACAATGTATTATGGAAATCCACTCGGGCCTATTGTTTATGATTCGGGACCGGTTTGGGATGCTGGATACTTGGGAGTGTGGCACCTAGGTGAGAGTGGAACTGGTGCACTAAACGAGTATTTGGACAGTAGTCAATACAAACACCATGGTCAAGGTGGAGAAGGTAACAGCTCATTCGTTCCTACTCAGACGACTGGCAAGATTGGGGTCGGTCAGGACTTCAACAATCTTGATGGATACTATGATCTCATCGATTGTGGTGATAGTCCTCTTTGGAATATTGATGGATATCAAATAACACTGGAAGCTTGGATCCAGCATGACATTACTCCTAATACTCATGTCTATGGAATAATGAATCATAAGGGGTGGTACGATGGCTATAGTCTCTTTGTTAACTATGGAGGGGGTTCGACACTAAAACCCACCTTCTCCCTTCCAGGAGATACCCATCAACTGAGAGGCGCTAATGATGTGACTGGAGGCGTTTGGCATCACGTTGTAGCTACCTATGACGGTTCATTGATGAGAATCTATGTCGATGGCGTACAGGATCCAAATGTACTTCCAAAGACTGACGCCATATTACCTTCCGCATACGAACAGGGATTCTGGATAGGGCATGGGGATCAACCAAAGGACAAACTTTGGAGTGCTGAATGGGACGGCCAGATTGATGAGGTGCGTATCTCAGAGGTCGTACGCTCAGCTGGATGGATTCAAACCCAGTTTGACAATCAAAATGATCCAGATGGTTTCTATTCTGTTGGGGTTGAAGAAACAATAGGATATTCAGATTCTGCTTCAATCAACTTGGACACTTCAGCTCCTGCAGGCGTGTGGCACGCAACAGCACGGTATAGTGACAGCGATTCTGATGTGATTCACAGGGCGGGCATGTTTTCTAGGAGCTTCATCGTGAAACGTGGAACTTCATTGAGTCTTATAGCACCAGGAGATGCTATTGGAGATGGAATTTCAACCAAATTGGTTGGTGAGCAACTTCATGTTGAGTTTGAGCTTGAAGACACATTGAATGCTGCATTGGTGAGTGGTGCAACAGTATCAATGAACTGGAGTGTTAGTGGCATACCAACGCAGGTCCAGTTTAATGATTATGGAGATGGTAGATATGGCAAGACTCTCAACACTTCTGATTTAGGAAGCTATGGGCGTTGGCGGCTAGATCTTCAATCTTCACATCCGTTCTATACTGATTCTTCAGAGTTCTTCTACTTGGATCTCTCTCATCGGACTTTCTTGACATATGAGCCACCACCGGATGCACCTTACGGAGATGATTTTGAAATCAGACTCACGCTTAAAGACCAATTTGACAACGCTCCATTGACGGGTGCAACTATCGCGTGCAATGCTACAATTCTAGGAACACCTACCGATTATGGTAATGGAACCTATTTAGTGACGGTTGATAGTGGAGGGTTCTCATTAGGAGAACATACTTTTAGGTTCACAGCTACACCAAGCACTTCATACCTGTTGAGTAGCAATATCGATGTTCAATTTACATACCGACCCATTGCTACTGATGCGACACCGCTTAGTGCAGACCCTGTTGAAGCGCCATGGGGTCAGCAAGCTAACACAAGCATATACTTGTATGATATAGACCATGCAGGAATTGGAATCGAGGACGCCAGTATTTCAATCGCGCCCCTTGTTCCAACAACTTTCGATGGAGGGAGCGGCTATTATGACATTACAATTGATGTGAGTTCCCTAACGCCGGGCATCTACTTCTTTGATTTGACATGCTCAAAGCTGAACTATCAATCATCAGTGGTGACAATAAGCATCACCATTCTTGCTCACAGCACAACACCGGGCGTGGACTACAACTCCACAATCCCTGTTGGTACTGATACATACTTCGACATTTCATGGTTAGATTTGGACCTTGACTCTGCTATGGTTGGAAATGGGAATCTTAGTCAGGTAAGTATAGATTGGGGGACAGGAAGCACAAGTTCTCCGACCTTAAGCTTTTGGCTGGATACTAGTGGATGGGCTGTTGGGTCCTATACGATAAACATGACAATTAATGCAATAACTTCGCCAAGATTCTATATGGACTCCTATATCATAGTTCATCTTGAGATAAGAAAACTAAATGTATACTTGAGCTGGGACCCACTTGAGCCATTTCCGAATGGCAATGACTTTGTGATGTACATTCACGTGAATGTCAGCGAGCCTGGAAGTCCAATCGATGGCACACCGATAATTGGGCTTGTTGACACCTACTTTAGTGCCACAAATGAAACAGGTGGCGCCTATTTCTTCAAGAGTTTTGTAGACGTGGGCTCTGGAAAATATGAACTGACTATTGATAGTGCATATTTCCTTGAGGGACAATACAAGATTATTGTCTATATTGATTTTCTAATATCTGAGAACTATACTGATGCTCATACACCTCAGGTGTCATTTACATATCGTCCAATCTTGGCATATCTCTCATCTCCAGATTATCCAACAGTGACAACTAGTTTCGATACAAATGTTACAATTACATTGTCGTATATCGATATTGATCATGCAATTGGGATTACAACTGGCATTATCACTTCAGAGGGGGCACTAATTGAATGGCAACATACAGGATCCGGAGTATATGAGGTCTTGATAATTGTACAGGGATTGGATCTTGGTTCTCACGAAGTGAATATTACAGCTGATGCAAGTGCTTACCAAGCAAAAACATTGACTTTCCAAATTCTTGTGCAGATTGCTTATGCATATGCAAGGTCTTCAGAATCAATCATAGATCTACCTGTTGGAGATACTTCAGTGTTCTATGCGGATTATTGGGACATTACACATGATGAAGCGATTATAGGAGCAACTCTGAATCATAATTGGACCTATCCATTGAGTATCAGTTGGACTGGTGATCAGTATAGAATTGAACTACCAAGCATGAACACTGATGCATTAGGCTCATACTTGGTCATCTTCAACTTCTCGAAAGGTCCGAACTATCAATTTGGATACTTTAACATAAGCATCATTCTACGGACTCACTTGACTGAATTCAGACTTGCAAGCGCTATCGCGCCTACAAGCTATAATGCCATGGTTAACATTTCAGTATATTGTGGAGACCTCGATAATGATGCAGGGATAATCGATGCGCCTGTTAATCTATCAGTATATGGTGACATGGGATGGATACCCGCAACTTATGATAATGACACGGTTCTGGGAGATGGGTACTACATAATCAGATTTCCAGCCACGACCTTGGGACCTTCTGGAATCTTCGAGCTTACCATCTATTTCAACTGGACAGGACCTGTGCAGAAGTACTACGATGGTTCAGTCATGGCTTTTGTAAAAATAATAGGGGAGGCTTCAGAGCTTGAGTTAATTGACTCAGCGGCACCTACACCATATCTCAACAACTTAACATACATCTATCTCTATAGTGAGCTTTACAGCGGAAATGGCATCTCGAATGTATCTGCGCCAGCAGGAAATGTATTCATCTATGTTGAGTTTGTTGGTTTTGCATTCAGTCCCTCTCTATTTACAATAGTCGAGGATAGTGGAAATCCAGGGTATTACTCGATTGAGTTCAATAGCACGATATTCGAGAAGCCTGGAATTTATGCCATGATTGTATATGTGAATTGGTCTAAAGGGGTTGATCCAGGATATGGCAACAGGACTGACAGTGTGTCAGTTCGTATAATCCCGAGAAATACATTGATTAATCTGATTCCACCTGAAAGCACCCCCTATGGAGTAAATGCAACCTTCTCATTCTCATTTGATGATGTTGCAGAAAGCACTCCTGAGAGGATACCCTTAGGAGCTCAGATGAACATCGCTATTGGACTTCCAGATTATTCCATTACATATAGCTCATCCACAAAACAATTCCACGTATCATTCAATACAAGTGTCTTAGGATCACCGCTCGGAAGCCGGCAGTTCACAATTAGTGTGAGTTGGACTGGGTCCCCATATTATGCCAATGTGACTGGTAGAATAGTCATCGTTAATGTTAGGTTCCGTGAAACAGAATTTGATTATTCGACAATTAGTCCCACATCCTACGGTGATAATGTAACTCTTCATGTCACATTCACTGATGTTACATTAGGAGTGCCACAAGCAATCGACGATGGGTCTGTTACTCTGTTTAACGGGTCGTTGGAAATCCCTGTGTCTGAATATTCGGTCATATTCCTTGGAAATGGAGAGTACGATATAGAGCTTAAGACAACCTACTTCAGTAAACCTGGCACATATTCTATCTCAGTACGCATGAGTACAAGCCATTTCTATTATGCCACTGTCACCGCATCACGATCTCTCAATCTACGGTATAGGTTAACTGTCCTTCTTGTGGAGCCTGTTACAGATACGCCCTACAATAACTCGCTCGAGGTGGTGTTTCACTATAGCGATGCATTATCACTGGTAGATATTGGAAATACTTCAACACCAACGACAATCCGAATCATCAATGGAAGTTCATGGCTCTTCAGTTCAGTTTGGCAAGGTGCTTCAGAAGATTATCTTCTTACAATCCAAACATATAATCAAGCACTCGAAATAAATCGAGAATATGTTCTCTGGATTGAGATTAGCTATCCAGACTCATCACCTTTCTATATATCTGCTGATGCATATGTGTCATTTACCCTGAGAGAGCGAGCAACTAACTTGGAACTGACAGCATCACCAGAACCTACTCAGTATCTTGAAAATATCAATTTCACGGCATATTATCAAGATTCATTGTCCTTGACTGGAATTGCAGGAGCCACCATTACTCTAACAGTGAGCGGAATAGACTTGGTTGAAGGAGTGGACTATCTATTGCAAAGTCCAGCTCAGGGCATCTATCAAATTTCACTCAACACAACAGCACTTGGACCAGCTGGAACAACAGCTAGCCTTGTGTTTAGTGCATCATGGACATCAGACGCACCATATTACTCAACTTCTACACTAAGTCTCAGTCTCAGCGTTAAGCAAAGAGAGTCGACTACGGAAATACTATCTTCGACAACTCTAGTCAAATTCCTTGAGAATGTCACATTTACGATCAGATATAGTGATGTAATGACTGGACAAGCAATTCAGCTGAGCAAAGATCAATTACTCATATACAGCAAAGGCACTCTCCTACAAGGCAATGAATTCTCGATGAGCTATCTAGCTTCGAGCTACATAGTTTCCATCAACTCGTCAATATTGAATGTTGGATTAGTCAGTAATTGGAATATCACTTTCTATATTGATTGGCAGGACAGTATCGCACCATACTATTCGGATGGCCGTGCATCAGCTTGGGTGACTGTGGTCAATAGAATCGGACTCATAATACGCGGCACAACACCCACTGTTCCAATTCACGATAATATGACAATCGGATTCACATATGTTGATGATACCACAGGAGCGGGCATAAATGATGCGATTGTCTTATTTGATTGTCTTAGTCCTAGTGGTCTTGTTGAGGGTGTTGACTTCTGGATATTTCGGAACGCTGGTGATTACTCAATTCTTGTCGATACTACAAGTCTTGGTAGTACAGGCACCTTCACATTCTCTCTACGCTTGCTTTGGAATCCCACTATGGTACCATTTTATAGAAATACTACAACCATTTTCCTGCAGGGATCAGTTCGACTAATTCAGGCACAGCTAACGAATGAGGAACCAAATCCATCAACTGTGCCAATAAATGACAATGTTTCTGTTGTCTTGAACCTTCAGGATTTGGACCATGCCATTCCAATAAGTGGTGCTGAAACTTCATTCTCAGTTATTTACAAGACCAACGCATCCGGACCAACCTCATGGAGCATAACTCCAATCTCACCAGGAGTTTATGAATTGGTTGTGGATTGCTTTGATGCAGGTGTAACAGGAACAAACGCACTCATTATTACTCTATCATTATCAGATTATCAGACAGTCCAGATACAGGTCCCATTTCAAATCAGGCTTCGACAGGGAGAACTGAACGAAGATTATTCACAAAGTACATTCTATGGGGAAGCCACATATGTCATAGTAGAGCTTGTTGACAACGATGCAGGCAATGCACCCATCAGTGATGCCATTTTAACAATAATATGGCCAGATATTGGATACATACCTGATTATACACCTCTTGGAAATGGCCAGTACATGATAAATCTGACAACAGCGAGCTTAGATGCTGGTCTCTACACTCTTGTGGTTGGCGCTCAGAAGAGCGATTACTTCATCGCGGATATTTCTGTGCCTGTTCAAATCCTATCAATACCTACAGACCTCATACTCCCTGAAACCATTCCAGATGTCTACTGGGGAGATGATATTACACTCTGGGTGATGTTCAATGACACGCGGGATAACATCCTCATATCTGGAGCTAACCTTGTCTATACGTTTGGAGTTCTTAGTGGGAGTCTTTCTGAAGTAATATTAGATCCAGGTAATTACTCATTCACTGTTGATACAGGAAATCTGGGAATAGCAACCACCTATGTTGTATCAATTACAGCCACGCTCAAGAACTATGTGACTATTACAGGGCAGGTAATAGTGACTGTCTTAAAATTGCCAATTGCGTTGACATTAGTCAGTGAAGCTCAGCAGGAGGTCTTCAAAGGCAGTCTTGTGAATATTACAGTTTATGTCAATAACACCTATATTAACACACCCCTGCTTGGAGCTATAGTCACTGCCACCTATCATTATCAGGTAGATCACACAGTTATACTATCTCCAGTCCCAGGACAGAATGGGTACTATCGAGGATTGATTGATACAAGCAGTCTCCCTGTAAGTGATTATGTTGTCACCATAAGAACCGGGGGAACTAATTATCTTTCAGTTGCGACATCAGTAAGTATTAAGGTCATGCAAATTGAAACAGTTCTTCTCCTTGATGATCTCACTTCCACCTATAACACACGGACTTTCAATTGGTCAGATACAATTCGAATTGGTGTATATGTTCTAGCACCATCACTGAATCTGTCTTTTCCACTATCTACAGGGATAACTGATTGCATTGTGCGATGGTCACTTTCAGGTACAGCTTTCACTGGTGAATTTCTGAATGGAACATCAATTGGAGGACCAGGATATTACTACTTTGACTTTGAAACATGGGACTATAGCGCGTCCACATATACCATCCGAATTACTGCGTATCCCAACATTGCGATGTTTTCATATTCAAGCAATCTTACTACTCTTATTATTGAACCAATTGAAACATCAGTCGAATCCACCTATTTAAGCCCTAAAATTTGGGGTTGGACAGGTTGGGTCAACCTCACGTACTGGGACCGTCTATTTGATAGAGGAATTGCTGGTGCAGATATTGCGGTAGATTGGGATGGCGACGAGAGCGTATTCAGTTATTTTGGAAATGGGACCTATCAGATATTCATGAACACATCACTGGTGAGTCCAGGAATCTATCCGGTTTCAGTCAGATTTATCATGGACAACTATAGGACTGGTACTGGAGTATTCACACTCACTGTTAGAGAAGTGCCAACAAGTGTCAATGTATTCGCACCTGAAATAAACCAAATTGATGGCGACGTTCTAGATTTGCAAGTGCCATATGGTGACATTCTTCCATTAGTCTTGTTCTATAATGATACTTGGTATAATAGGGGCATTCGTGGTGCGACTGAGATGACAGGAGTGATTCTTGGTCCTGGACTTCAGGAAGCAGATAATCTCCTGATTGAAGAACTTGCCTATGGAAACTACAGTCTAATGATAGACACTACACGTTGGCAAGTGAGTCCAATCCCATATAGAATCATTCTAAGGTTCTATCTTGCCAACTGGAGTAGGGCTACAATCGATCTTCAAATCACAATAATCAACGTTCCAACTGATTTCCAAGTTGAAGGGCACACTTCCCTGACTCTGAGCTATAGGCAGGTATACAGTATTTGGGTTTTCTATTATGACAATTGGACTGGCCATGCAGGCCAGGGAATAGCAGGCGCCTCAATAAACGCCACAAGTTCGGACAGTCGCTATGTGGTTGTGTCATTCAACCAGTCCGACCCATCAAGACCGGGTTGGTATGAAATTAGTGTGAGGTCTCAAGTGAGACAAGGTTCAGCAATTATCTCAATAATACTATCAAAAGATAACTACGATCCTGTTAGTGTGTCCATTAATATTGCAGTAGAACCTTCGGAATTTGATATACTCATTTCACAAGCGATAATATATGGACTCCCAATTGGACTTATTCTAATAGTTGGAGCAGTATTATGGTCTCGACTTTTCAGTGTACCAAAACGGTTGCGACAAATAAGAGGAATGGTCAGGACTATCAGCAAAGGGAAGATTCCAGCACCTCTGGATGATGTTCTTAGTAGGCAAGAGATTGTAGCAGACTTATTCAATGACATTGCGGGACCGATTGGCATTACAAAGACAGCTTCTAGCATACCAAGTGAATCTATCGCTACAGCTGTTCCTGAAATAGAAGAGTTACTCGTTCAATTATCAATTCTAACAAAGCTAACCCCGGAGGAACTTGAGGACTTCAAGCTTGATGTATCGAAGATGAAATTGAGTGAACAAGTGAATTTTGTCAAGGAAGTAATCAACCAAGAAGCTATCAAGCAGGGACGAATTGAAAGAAAGCCAATGGAGCTGATTTTGGAAGAAACAGCAGCCAAGGCACGAGCCATACTAGCTGGAGAGGAGATTGAGGAAATCATAGAACCAGAACCAGTTGAAGAGAGAGTAGAACTTCAGGAAGTTGAAGAACCTGAGAAAGCTGTTCCAAAGCCTATTGAATTTGAAGAGGTTGTTTCAACGGATATGCTTAGCGAAGATGAGCTGAAAGAGATACGAAAGAAACTAACGAATGCAGGAATCAAAGGAAGTGAACTTGAGACTATAATGGATCAGACACGAGAACTTCCAAGGGAGCTTGCAGAGGAGCTCCTGAAGAGCATCCTTGGGAAAGGAGGTGAAGATGAATGAGTCTTACTGCAGTTTCCAAGAATCAAATAGAGGTTCAACCAATTCGTCTACCCAATTATAAGACTGTGATAAGAACATGGAAACATGCTTCCTATCGAGTCATAATTCCGTGCATTATTCTGTTGATTTTCAGCACTCCAATTGGTGTTATTCCAAATGATTCCGGTTCCAATGTCGGGGTTTTCACAAATGATGGTCTGACAAATCTGTTTGGGCTCGCGGAAGGACCACAAGAGTACAGTGCAACAGGCGCATCCCAACCAGTGAGTTTTGATGGAATGTTTCATAATGATTCGCAATCTATTGTCATGCTTGATTCCCAAAACCCAGGTACAGTATCAATTCAAGCACCATCAGGTTGGACAGGATACGACCTCAGTGGGTCTTTGGAACACCTGTCAACAGAGTTCAGAACATTGAAGAACAGTCTTCTAGATTATTATCATGTAGAACGACATATAATATCTGGTTCGCCTTGGAACTCGGAGGTCTTCAATGTTCCAGATAGCTGGTCAATTTTGAAGAGTGGAGATTCAACAAGCCATCCAACTCATGGAGGCCTATATTGGTACACCTCTGCTGGAAGTGGCAGAGACGGTTCAATGGGATGGAGACCTAGTGCTCTCTTTGATACAACTAAGACTCTTAGTCCGAGTATGGAGATATACCTTAGCCAAGATGTACACCTACCATGGAGGGAAGTATACTCTTGCACTGTTTCATTCTATCACAGAGTGCCCACTCAAACTATGAATAATGTATTCTACTTATTTGTTAGAGTTGGTAACTATGAAACAAAGTTTAACGTATTCAGCACAGGATATACTACCAACACTTGGCTTCGAGAAACTGTTAATATTCCACTTTCTGTATTTGCCTCTATACCAGTACCGGGATCTGTTTCTATAGAAATAGGTCTGAGTACTGACTACTCAGGTCTGGCCCCATCAAATATCAACAATTTCGTCTACATTGATGAGATCGAAGCTGTATTCAATGCAAGACCACTACCAGAACAAATTGGACTCAGTGCCAATCACAGCATCATAAGTACAGCTACACAGAGTAGTATTTCACCTTATGTTCCTGATGGAGCAGCGAGAGATTGTTTCAGCCATTCAAGTACTGGCATAAGCATCTCTGGTGCCCTCGAAGTTGGAGTGTGGAGCTCCAGTGGGACTTCGTGGAGTGATGTTCTGAAGTATCAAATCGGTGTCCAATTCCCACTAGACATTCCTCAGGGAGCGATTATTACCTATGCTGCGTTGGAAGTAGAAGCCTTGGGTTACTTTGGTGGAGGTGATAATAGCCTTCGCGTATTTGTAGCAAAGGAAGATAATGTATCACCATTCACAAATGGTTTGCCAACTCTTCAAAACAGATACAGCTGGAGTAAGACAAGCGTGGCATGGGTACAGGACACATGGGAGAATGGATATAGATACAGAACACCAGACATGTCATCGCTTGTACAGGGAGTTATTTCACGTTCAGGGTGGAATAGTGGAAATTACATTTGTCTCATGATTGACTATATGAACTCAGACCAGTATCGCGACTGGAACTCGATAAAAGGTACATACAGCTACAATGGTGCAGATTTGCCCACACTCTATGTAGATTATATTGTACCGCAAGACGAAGATGCTATCTCTGTCCTCAAGTATCGCAAAGACCTTACAATCGACCATACAAAAGTCAGCTCAAATCTTGAGAATTTTCCAGTCTTGGTTGACATCTATGACAGTGACCTGAAGACTGATGCACAAACAGATGGTGATGATATCAAGTTCATGCTTGGATCAGATACTCTAAATTATGAGCTCGAAGTATTTGACCAAAATTACAACTCGTCACATGCTCATTTGACTGCATGGGTCAGGGTTCCAGTATTGTCTAGTTCTACAGACACAATCATCAGCATGTACTACGGTTCCGAAACTGCATCTAGAACTGAGGATTCTGAAAGTGTATGGGGCGATAATTACGAATCTGTATGGCATTTCTCTGAATCTTCCGGAAGTGGTTCGTATGTTATGGACTCATCTGGTCGTGCACATGATGGGTTGCCAATGTCAACATCCTACGAACCTACCGCTGTGATTAACAGTGGGAGAGAGTTTCAGAATGCTGTCGGTAACTATGTATCCGTCATAGAGGGTGATGAGGTGTTTAATGGCTGGGACGACTGGTATATGTCTTTCTGGCTATATATTGACATAGCAAGTGATGTTGAGTTTGAGGCAAATGAACCAAGGGTTTTCTTCAAGCAGGACTCCATGTGGTTGGCACGAGTATTCAGAAATCCAGCTTGGCCAGCAGGACATGGTGTTTTTCAGGTCGATGTCAACTTCGACCTAGCTGGAAAGAGATATCATAATGTAGGTGTTCTACGACAAGAATGGAATTACATCGTGATGAAGTATGAGAGTTCTGGAGATGGGGCTTTGCATCTCTATAACTTTCTGGATGGCGCTCTCGCTGACTCTTCTGTTGATTCAAGTGTTGGAACTGGTGATCGATTGGTTGATGATCAGTCAGATTTTGTATTGGGAGATCATCAAGGTAATTCAATTCCTGGAATCTTTGATGAGTTTCGACTTGCAAAGGGCTCCTACAGATCTATGGGTTGGATAGAAACTGAATATGCGAATCAGTATGACCCATCAAGCTTCCTTAGTGTGGGTGTTGAGGAAATAGTCCAGCATGGACAGAAGGCAACACTCTTCTTCACCACAAGCTCTCAATCCGTGGTGAATATCCTCCCGAAACTGGCAATGAATGTTGTAGCTCTGGGAACAACGCGCGACGATAACATGCTACAAGGAACATCATTCTCTGTAGCCAATGAAACAGAAGTAACATGGACTGCCAATGTTTTAGTAAGCCCACCCCCTAGCATCAGTACGTTAAGTTTCAACCTAAGTAATCCTTCAGACTGGACTCTGACTGGTGCAGTTGATTCACTTGGTCAGAACAGACTCTCCGAGGTTACTGCTACAACTACACAGGTCATGGTATCATCCTCAGTCCTTGACGTGAATGGTGTATGGACATTCACATTCTCATCAACCAATGAGGTTTCACTTCTTGAGTGCGGCGCGAATGCTGGAGCTTATGGAAATACAGTAGCACTCCAAATAGGAGACCAAGCAAAATTCAGAGGGACTGCATCAGTGATTCCTGGATCTGCAATGAGGTTGCATCTGATAGATCCTAGTGGACAGCCCTTTTACAGCACTGATGATCTTAGCCAAGATGGAAGTGGCAACTTCGAATGGCTTGGAATCAGTGTGACCAGTGCGTGGCCAAATGGACTTTGGGAGGTTTATGTCGACTTCAACAACACAGCAGATTCTAGTCCAGATCGAGTTGGTAGATACAATAGAGTATTCTCTGTCAGACACGCCTCATCACTGAGTCTTTTGTCACCAGCTGATGCGGTGGGAGATGGCATTTCAGTTCGGACTGCAGGAGAACTTCTCGAGGTTGAGGTTCAACTGACAAACACTGAAACTGCTGAAAGTGTGTCAGGTTCGACAGTTATGATGAATTGGACTGTGTTAGCTGTTGAAACACAAGTTCAATTCGAAGACTATGGCAATGGTGTCTATGGAAAAACACTCAACACCTCTGATTTAGGTCAACCAGGAAACTGGAGGTTGAATATTGTTTCGAGCCACCCCTATCTCCTTGATGCAGCAACCTACTTTGACCTGGAGCTTTCACACAAAACTATCTTGACCTACAGGACACCATCATCAACACCATATGGCGACGATTTCAGTGTCAAAATAAATCTTCAAGATGCCATTACTGGAGCGCCCTATGATGGGGCAACACTGACCTCAAACGGTACAGGTCTTGGTTGGACAGATTACGGCAATGGCACATATCTTGTAAGTTTGGATTCAACAGGCCTAAGTCTTGGAACATATTGTTACAGGATAAACGCATTCCCATCACAAAGTTTTGTGATTGAGAGCTCAATTGATATTGTCTTTCGGATACGGGAGATTAAAACAGACCTTATTCAGATTGAAACAAATCCTGTTAGCGTGCCTTGGGGTCAAAATGCCACAGTAACGCTAAATTGGATAGATATTGATCACGGCAGCATTGGTTTAACTGGAGGAACATTGAGCGGGGATGGAACTTTTGAATATGATGACCTGCTTGACGGTAGATACTCCATCCAAATTGATGTCGAGTCATATGGCGTCGGCATATACATGTTCAATTTCACTATCATCCGAACGAACTATCAATCAGGTGAAATCACTGTAGCAGTGTCGATTAGACCACATAGGACAGCTGTTGTGGCGACCTATGATGGCTCCGTACCTATGGGGTCAAACGTCACAGTTTCACTCACGTTTTTGGATAGAGACTTGGGGAATACAGCAATTACAGGAAACCTTTCGAGTGTCTTCGCTGAATGGACTACTGGGTCTGCTGTTTATGGTTCTCTTCAATTCCTCATTGAATCTCAAGATTGGCTGATTGGAACTTATACAATTGATATCACAGTGCTTGCCACAGCATCTCCAAGATTCTATTATGACGGTACTGTTGCAATAATCCTTAGAATTCAAAAACTAACTACTGCTCTTTCGTGGGATGAAATAGGTGCCTTTCCAATTGGCGACGACTTCGAGATAACCACATATGTGACTGTAAACGAATCAAGTTCAATCTATAACAATATGCCAGTTAATGGTCTTCCTGAAAGTCATTTCATAATCAGAGATAAGAATGGAACAATCTACACTATCAAGACGTTTTCAGATCAAGGTGCAGGAACATATGTCTTGACCCTTGACACATCATACTTCCTCGGAGGTACTTACGGCATCAGAATATTCGTGGTTTTTGGAATATCAGAGAATTACTCCAGTACACAAAGTCCAATCATTAGTTTTCAATTTAGTCAGGCTAGAAGTGACCTAAGCTCTCCGGACTATCCTATCCTGACTATCTCATACAGCACAAATGCCATTGTTACCCTGGAGTTTGTGGACATAGATAGAGGAATAGGAATTGATACAGCTACAATCTATGTTGTAGGATCAGGAAAACTAGGTCAGCAGTTGATTGGCAGTGGCAGATACAGAGTAACAATCGACACTTCCACATGGAGTATTGGAGTTTACCCCGTGAACTTCACAGCGTCAGCTGAAAACTACGATAACAAGACAATAACAATTAACATTCAAATCCGGCAAATCAGGACATACGCAACAGCCACCGTGGGTTCTCTAGAGATACCTGTTGGCGACTCTCGAACATTCTATGTTGACTACATGGATATGGACCACGATGTTCCAATACTCACTCCAAGCCACTTATATAATTGGACTGTGGAACACTATGACATCATTTGGACAGGTAGTCGATACAG
>JAEORX010000052.1 GCA_016840685.1 Candidatus Thorarchaeota archaeon | reverse complement strand
TGTCATCAAGACCGTGACGGGAGAGGAGGTCACCTTCGAGGAACTGGGTGGAGCTATGACCCATTCATCAATTAGTGGGGTTTCTCATTTTGCCAGTGAGGATGAGGAAGAGTGCTTTAATCAGATCAAGGCACTTCTTAGTTACATCCCTCAGAACAACCTTGAGGATCCCCCACGTGTAGAGACCGGACATGGTCCCGACGATGTGGATGAGTCAATCGACGATCTAGTACCTAATGATCCCAACAAGCCCTATGACATGCGGGAAGTTGTCAAAAAGCTGGCTGATAATGGTGAGTTCTTCGAGGTTCATGAACTCTGGGCGCAGAACATGATCGTTGGGTTCGCACGGTTTGATGGTCGCTCAGTGGGTATCGTTGGAAACAATCCTGCTCATCTTGCTGGTACAATTGACATCAATGCCTCTGACAAGTGTGCCCGGTTCGTACGGTTCTGTGATGCATTCAACATTCCCATCATCACCTTCATGGATGTGCCAGGTTATCTCCCTGGGACAGCCCAGGAGTATGGAGGAATAATCCGGCATGGCGCAAAGATCCTCTATGCTTTCGCTGAAGCTACAGTCCCCATGATTACAATCATTACTCGCAAGGGATATGGAGGTGCATTCGATGTTATGGCCTCGCGTCATATTGGTGCTGACCTGGTCTATGCATGGCCCACAGCTGAGATCGCAGTGATGGAGCCCGATGGTGCGATCAACATCATCTTCCGCAAAGAGATCGCGAAGGCCAAAGACAAAGAGAAGAAGAGGGCTCAGCTCGTCAAGGAATATCGCGACAAATTTGCCAATCCATATGTAGCTGCAGGTCTTGGCTATGTTGACAAGGTCATCTTCCCGAGAGAAACCCGCTCATTGATATGCAAGGGTCTGGACATGCTGGAGAGCAAAAGACAGAGCAGACCTCCCAAGAAACATGGGAATATTCCTCTATAATTGGCATGAACCACAAACTATGGTTTTGTGGTCCTTGACCTATTCCTGCTGATTCCACCAGGATGAAGGTCCTTCCTGCTCTTCGAATGGTCGATCGATTTGTGGTGCGCCTACCAACCTCATCAGCACTAATCCGAGGATGTATGTGATGGGAAATGGTCCTGCATACACCAAAGTTTCGTATTCATACCAACCAAACATGCGAGGACTGAATAGGACAACATAGGTCGTGATCAGCAAAAGCCCAAAAAGAACAGGTACCTTCCATGAAGACCTCCCTGAGCAATATCTTTGGACAAGGTATGCAAATAGAAGCATCGGCGAACCGATGATTAGGGAGAGGCCTTCCAGACCGTAGAAGAAAGTTCCATCATTATAAACCCCGACTCCCCAGGTCATTGCCACCAGGATATATCCCCTGAAAAACACACCAGTCGTGCCATAGCCCCCTGTTGGTAGTATCATAAATGGCAAGGTGAGCGCAAGTAAAACTATGACTAAACCAACATGTTTGCTTGATAATTCCCTGAATCGATCGAGAAACTCCATTCCTGTCCGTTTTGGACAAATGTGGGTCTTGTTCATAAAATGATCGATTTACGGAATTGCCGTCTTGTTTCTTGATTGCCTGATTCAGCTTTGATGGTATTCTGATTAAAACCGGGATTAAACTCGGATTAAAATGACTCGTTCAGTATGACTTGTTGAAAAAGCGAACACACGGGAATCGTGGTAGGAGGGGGGAGTTTCGTAATTGAGGGCATGTAACGAAAAACTACGCCCGTATGTTCGCAATAATCCAATTGCCTTACTGAAATATAAATCAGTAGCTAATGGAACTCATCCCTAGATTTAGCGTATTCTAATTTACAGATCTCACTTTTTGTCATGGTGCATTTTCGCTGACTCATTATTCAAATGAAAAGAGATGGAGGGGTTCAGGACTAAAATGCCAGACATATAACAATTAGACATCCGACAATCTCAGAGAGAACGGCGCATATTATCATCAACACTTGGCATCCATACACCTCTGCTATTGCATAAACAAAGCAAGAGAACGATACTAGATATAGAGGTCTATATCTGCGCGACAAAAGTAAGAAGAACATTCCCTGAAATACCCCGCCCAGTATCCTTACAAATGTAATATGCCTTCCAAATGAGTTGATACTGACCGAAAAGACCGTAGGGGAGAACATAACTGCAACAATCGGAGTCCCCGAGAACATTGCTCCCACCATATGTCCAAGTTCATGCAGGAACCCGCTCAAAAGATAGAGGTACTGATAGAATAAAAGTAAGATGAAGTATTCGCTCTTCGATGGTCCGACTCTCAGCAATTCTTCCTCACTCTCCCACCGATGTCGAAAAGCGACCCACCTCTTTTTGACTTTTATAACATACCCTGTGTTAGGTGTTCTATTCAATACATGCTCAGATAATGGACGTAGAGCATCTTTACTATCTGCAATTGTCGTCATGATGCAAGCTCCTGATTATTATTAAAAGCAGACCAACCGTCATCCAAGGTGGGCACCGCAATGGGGTGACTCCCTCTTATACCACAAATGCCGATATCGTTCGTGAAATTCAAACTTCTCATACAGACCAATTGCAGCATCATTGGCGTTATGCACAACAAGCTCTGCGAATTTATACCCACTCCGGAAGGCCCTGTTCAAAATCTCGACTAGTAGTGCCTGCCCAAAACCTCTCTGTCTATATTTTGACAAAATTCCCAGTCCCTGAATCTGGAGTCCCTTGTTGTCAGTCCCGTTATTTGATGACCAACCTGAACTTATTCCAATAGGTATGTCATTGAGCTCACAGATTACTAGCAGATTGGGGTCAAAGTTGATATGCTTGGCTTGAGCTTTCAACCTGCTGATTGTGGTTACATCATTGTCCACACCATCTTTGTAGATTTCATTATGAAGTGTCAGCCATGTTTTCAACTCCCTTTTAGAGTCTAAAACTCTAAATTTCAGATCTCGTGGATTATCTTCAGGTTCCAAAGGCTTGCTAAGCTCTAGTCTCATCTTAATCCAAGAGTAGTTATATTTGAAACCATGGAACTCTACAAACGATATTGCATCAGCGCGAAAATTTGGTATTCGACATTCAAAGATAGTCGCTCCCCTTTTCTTCCCTGATTCAATAAGGTGCTCGAGAACCAACGAGCCTAGCCCTCTGTTTCGAAAATCTGGATGCACTTGGACTGTTACACTCGAATTCATTGGCGAAGTCTTTTGAGAAAATATTGTGCCAGCGGCGACAAGTGTCCCTTCAGAACTATGGATCAACACAATATCGCGACCTACTTCGATATCTGGATGCGAGAATGATGAACGGAAGTAGTTACCGGATATCCTCACATGGTCTGGATTATCGAGTGAATCAATTGCATTGTATAACGCAGCATAGTCATCAAACATGGCATCATTTCCAGCTTCTAGTAGAAATGTGTTTAAAGCCCTCATCTTCTCATCCCACCGTCTGAATTCTTTCAGGTAGTTGCACTGAATAAGAATTCCAGATTCGTCTTTTTCTAATCTGTTTATGATGGAGTATCGCACGACCAAGCTCAGTTATACTCACATGTTTGCAGCGAGAAATTCGCGATCTTGTTACATAACCAGCAAGTTCTAGATTTTGGAGATGTCGAGATAGCCCCGATTGCCTAATTCCTGTTTCCTCTGCCACCTCTTTTTGACGCACAGCCTTTTCGCAACTCTCTAGATAGCAGAGTATTTCTCGTTTCTGATAGGAAAGATTAACAAGCTCAGATGGCCAGAATTCAGAAATTTGATATGTTTCACTATTCGGAAAGCAGACTATTGAGGCTCTTACAACTGCGGCGCAGATACATGCCGCTAATGTCATTATGCAATCATTACTTGAAACGCTGACCTCAATGTCATATTGATCAAGTTTCTGAGAGTCCAATGCATTGAGAATTGATGATAAGATATTGTCGAAATCATCTGGTGTAACCCTCACAGACATACTCATAATTCCAAAGCCAAAGAATTTGCTAATGAGCTCGTTCACCATTTCTTCTTGTTCCAGGCTATGAACAATAATGAGTTCATCAATATGCCTTCTAATTGCCAAATGTTCGATATTCTTCGTACTTCCAAAAAAGGCGATGTGGATTTTTGGTTTTGCCATTGTGTATTAACTCCGATGAATTTACTGGAATAATGCTTTGAATGGAATCGACAGCGTTTATGTTGGTGGGGTCTGAAGGATCTCCAGACCCCTGGGACTCTCGCCTCATACCGGTTTTTCGTTACGTTTTTTCCCCAGTCAAATTCTTTCGGTCCCAAGAACTACCTCGATTTCTTAGTATATAAGCTGTTGATGCGATGATGAAATTGAGCTTTTACTTGAAACAAATGCATTCTCTAGCATCAACCCTGACTCAACTAGTAGCAAACATCGATTTTTTTCGATTTAAAGAAAAATCATGCTACTAGAATCCAGAATTGCCTACTATTGTATTTTATGAGATGTAGTAAATTCAGGCTCAGAGTCTATTGTTTTGGTAACTATATTTTTACACTCTTCTCTCAAGACACTCAACCAGAACTCCACATCATCCCTCTGAGCCCTCCATCTCTGATGTTCAACATCCCAGAATGGTTTAGGTAACTGCCAATGACCCCATATAGCGCTACTGAGGGGAGAAATAGTGACAGGCCATTTGAGTAACCGGAGTGTGTCCATCATCCTTGTTGAACCTCCCAAAGGAAGCTCAACAATCATGAGAAGATGTCTGTTCTGTTCGTAACGTAAGAACACTCTTGGTAGTTCCCTAGACCACGCATCGAGTAGGCTTGCAGTTCTTGCATCTGTGGCTCGGAGTGCTAGTCTCTCAACAAGACCAATATTGAATATACCCCAATCTCTTCGAATCAAGCCCTCTGTTTTGAGTTTCTTCAGATGTTTCAATAGCTTGTTCTGTCCTATCGAAAGCTCTTTCCTAAGCCCCCGTGTAGAAGTCAGTCCTTGCTGAACAGAGTCAAGAATATTGATGTCGAAAGAGTCGAGATAACAATCAGTAGTTCGTGCGGGATAGTCAATATTCTCAATAAGCTGATCGATTGACTCTTCCTTGATTCTATGACCCCACCCTTGCATCGCTATCCAGGGTATTTCCCAACTATGGGTTTTTGCATTATAATGATAGAATGAATTCGAAACACCAACAGAGAATGTTTCCGAAATGTCACTTGCTATGCCAAAACTCTCCAATATGGAAACCATCTGTTTTATGGAGCGAATATTCTCTGAGTTGTCAGGCACGGCAAATCGAGCCATGTAATGCCAGGGTCCATTGAGGATTGCCCTCAATTCATACAGGAACGGGCATTTTGTCAGAAGCGCAGTCAAGTCGCTCCATGATGGACCTGCAAGAAGCACATGAAATGTCTTGATTCCAATGGTCGAAAAGGGGACGCTTGTGTGTTCCATCAGTACATATTTTCGTTTTAGGTAGTTTATTTTCGTGCTAACCCATGATTCACTTAGCCCAGTAATTTCTGCCACTTGGTAGTACATTGCTTCACGGTTCTTCATTAGGACGTCTATTATCTTCACTTCAGTTTGACTCAATTTAACTACAATATTCTGAATCTTGTGCATCATGTATTCCACATACTGCTGGAAATCCAATGATTTGCCATAGCGAAACATGCACACGAATTCATGGATTAGCAAGTCTAACTCATCATTTCCACCAAGTGTGTTCATCCATGTCATGAGTTCAAATGAGTTGTAAACAAGATTTGCCTGGATTCGTTGCGAAGGTACATATTTCCATGCAGAAATCCATTTGTTTCTATCAACCTTCTTTAATAGCTGTCGTGAATATTCAAAGGCGAGATCTCGTTTTGCTTCTATGCACAAGTTGTTGGGAAGTGAACTGATTAGGCATTCTCTAAAGACCAAACCTCTTATGGGAATCTCACCTTTCAAAACCTCGTCCGTGACCTGAAGTTCCCTATCCTCGACAATGTAACTTCCTCCTATGCGTAGACTATCCAGCTTGTTAATTTTCTTAATTAAATTGGGTTGAGGTGGAGTTTCAAGTTGAAAGCGGTCTACTATAATCTTAGAACATTCGTACCACATGTCTAAGATTTCAGAGGTTAAATCTATCATTGTTATCTAGTTAGAGCTAGTGACTTTAAGAGCTTCTGTTGTATTGACTGCTGGTTTAATTTCCTACAAGGATGTCAAGTGGACTTGAGATATGAATGTTATTTTCCCAATGTTGCGTTTCAGGAAGCAACTATCCATACATATTACAAATTCCACCGTTCTAATTTGAATACTCCCGCACAAGGTATTACTTGATAAAAATGACTTCACCTCCAAAAAACCCCGTAGAACCTTGGTAAAACAACTTTGGTTCTAATTCAAATGTCAGCAATATGGTTGAGCAATATGAAGAGATGGAGTAGTTCTGGTTGCTAGAACAATTACTGATGCACCTACTCAATACCCAAGTCAATGTTCGACCAGAATTACTCTTCTTCACCTATTTTGACTGCTCGTATAATCTGAAACTCAAACTGAAATGTCGAGGGTAAATGGTTGACCAAAGATTTGGATAGACAATCAACGAGTGCACAGAAGGACATCTTGCCCCAACCAACAATATACGACATCCATGCTTTTCACCAGTCGAATGAAAAATTGCTATTGATACTTGATCGAAATAGCGGTTTGGCTCCTTACTCCCATGAATTCCATAGAAGCTATTTGGATCCTCAAATCATCTCTGGTTTCGTTTCGGCAATGACAAGCTTTCTGGGATTTGTGACTGGTGAACAACAATCAAGCTGGAAGACGGTATATGGACTAGACTCAGTCATCCTTGTAGAAACAGGTGAGTGGACATTTGGAGTTTTGGCAGTTTCAAGGGAAACCAATGAAGCTCGACATTTACTAAGGAGGGTCCTTTCCGAATTTGAGGATTGCTTTGAAGTCCTCAAGAATTCTAATGGTATTGAAGGCAGTGCAATTAGGGATTTTGACAAATTTGCTAGAAAGCTGTTCGCAGACGAGAGAGTAACAAATAGGACAATTATAATGAGACGACCAGAATGGCGAACACTACTGACCAACTTTGATTTACCAAGTACTACCTATACAGTGTCAAAGATTCTATTAAGCAATGACAAAGTGCAAACCGTTCAAGAAATAGCTGATTTTCTCTCACTTAAGATTGACAAAGTGATTGAACATGTTTCAGAAGCATTCTGGAAGAATGTTGTTGACCTCAAATTTGTTCCAGCTGATTATGATATTCTTACTCTTTCAGAAGGTGCATCAACATATCTATTTCACAATACAAATCCATTGCGAGTAGCAGATGAGAGTTTGAAAGTGATTGCACAACTAGATGGTCGTACACAATTATCCCATCTCATCAAAAAGAAGAACAGCACTCAAATGAAGACAATTCTAGAAGATTTGGGGGGCTTGATTAATAGAGGATTTATTCAGAGAATATCTGAGAAGTTGCGTCTTGCTCTCCACAATGAATGTATTCTCTCGGCTCTCTTTCTAAAAGGATCGCGAATAATAGGAAATAGGAATATGGAGCTTCTCTTTGAGAAGATTCATGAAATAGGACAGAAGGAGTTCCCGTGGATAAACAAGATAATACTCACAGATCAAATGGAAGCTCACTTCATTTTCGAAGGTGGATTTTCCCCAAGTGATTTAAACGAAATCGTCAGCATTCTGGAATTTTCAACAAGGGAGTTAGGAAACCTCCTTGCAACGATGTGTGGTAGAAATGTGGTTGATAGATTGCTAGATAGTATAAGGAGTAACTGCAAAGAACTGTGGTTTCCATATCGAATTCATGCTGGGATTGACAATAAATCTAGCGAATCTGAAAGAGTACAACATCCTGGAATAATGCCTAATTTATTTGATGAGAGGTGAACCTTGACGATAACATCTAGGGATGATGAAATATTCAGAACCTACGTCGAATGTACTTTTGAATTGGTCCAGAGTATTACTCATGATTTTGGTCTTGAATATGCCAATCCTGCCTGGTTGAAAGTTCTGCATTTTTCTGAAACAGACATCGGAAACATCTCATTGAAGGATTATGTCTTCCCTGGATATATTCAACGGACTAAACAAAATCTATCAAAAGCACTGAATGGTCAACGATTACAAGGTCTGTTTATAACTCTCCAAACGAAGGGTGGTGCTCCAATTCAGGTTGAAATGAACCTCTTCCCTCGCTACAAGGACAATCATGTTGCATCAGTAATAGCGATTTATCGGATATTAGATGATTCAGATAACAAAGTTAATACTCTCCTTCACGAGCAATGTAGGAGTGAAGCCATCATAGACCTAATGACATACGATTTGGCTGCCATCAATAAGAAAATACACACTGCTTTCGAAACCGCTCTTGCTGCTCCTAATACACCTGTTTCCCTAAGAGCTATTCTTCAAGAGGGTCTGAGTGAGGTGAATCATAGCATCGCCTTTATCTCAAATATTGAGAAGCTATGGCTAATTGCAAGAAAGCCTCCCAAGTTACTCAAATGTGATTTGGGAGAAACACTATTCTCAGCAAAGGAAATTATCGGGGATGCTTTCCCTCACAAAAGGGTATCCATAACCTCAAAACTTGAACCTGGTCAATATTATGTAACTGCTGATGAATTTCTTATTGAGATCTTCAAAAGCATACTTCATCATATTGTAATGATGGATACAAGGACTACTGTCCAGATAGAAGTTGATGTAGAATCATTATCACAAACTCCTTTTCTAAAACTCCAAATCAAAGACCATGGTCGAGGACTGTCTGAAAGCGAGAAATCAGATGTCCTTGATGATTTGACGCAGAGAAATGCTGACTCATATGGACTTGGATTAGAACTTGCTCTCACTAGGCATTTATTGGAGAACTATGGTGGATATATCCGGATTGAGGATAGAATTGGAAAGAAACCTCATAATGGGTCCAATTTCATCATACTACTTCGTCAATCGCAAGGAAAGTGACATAGCCTGGATATGGAATTCGGAAGCACGAAACGTGGAACTTGACCAAAGTGATATCATTCGACTGCAAGATATAATTGAGTTTCGTGAAGACTCCAGATATGAGTCCAGAAGCTTTTCAACTATTATTACATCACTACATATCTTGAGTAATTAGAGAATCACCCCCATCAAGCGACCCAATCCATCTAATTAGAGGCGCCTAGGTATGCTGGAGTGCAAACAGCAAACCAAGCCTCCAAAGAAGCATGGGAACATCCCTCTATGACCCACCTGAAATGTTCTACAAATGGATTGAACCTATTGCAATCGAATTAGATTAACTGAAAGGTACTTGAAATTACCAGTGCAAAGAGTGCTGCATTCATCAAAGCCGGAGAGATGTTGCTTCGAGTTATACCACCAATCCAGACTGTCACCAAAACCGTCACTCCGAGTAGTACCATGAAGGGTAGCATTAGTAATGCTATGAACATTATGAATCCTAGTTGCAAACCTGCAAGGAAGGGGAGATAAAGTAGACCTATGATGATTACCATCCCTAGGAGTCGGTTGATCAGAGCTTGTCCAGTTTTTCGTACAAGATTACTTGGGTTGTTCCAACCAGCAACTATGCCTACGGATATGTTCAGCCATAGTGTGTCGGCATAGAAAATCGGAAGCATCAAAATTACTAAAGCAAGCAGATAGATGAACCTGAAGAGGATTGCGCCACTATCAACTGCAAAAGTGAATACCAACGGATTATCTAGACCAATTCTTACTATGAAAGAAACCATAAGTATCCAGAACAGAATTGGCAATAGAAGAATTAAGGCACAAAACATGTTCTTTAGGAGGTGCCTTTTTCCCGAGGTAACTTCAATCATAAATGACTGAACTTTGTCTTTTCCTAGATATCTTCTGGATATTGCTATAATAACTAAACATGACAGGACTGAGATTAGAGAAAGTGATGTTCCAAAGGATACAGGAATTAGTACGACTCCAGTGAACTCGAAAATAAAACCGAATAACATCAGTAAGAGGAAAAGGACTGAAGTTATAATGCCCAATATAATACTGAATCGTACTGCAGAATTGGTTTCGAGAGCTTCAGGTATGTCCTGAATTCTGTCTGGTTTAAAACGAGCGGGTAGCCGTGAATATGTGATTAGCACAAGAAGGAATATTGTGAATACAAAAGAAACTGAAGCAAGCAAGTCAAAGCCAGATACGAATTGATATATCAGTTGATTTGGATTCAACATAGATTCTTCTGCGTATTGCTCACCATGAAGCGCACGTCCAAGCCAATCAATCGACTCACTCACTATCTTTGCATCAGATATTTCAAACAGGTGATTCGTGGCACTGAACACAAGTTTTCTCGCAGTTCCTTCTGTGAAGTTTCCATAAGTTGTGCCTACTTCGGGTTCCATGATTCCAGTTGCAATCTTCAGCGTTTCAATTGCCAAAATCTGTGGAACAAGTTCATCATAAAGCCCCGAAGCTATCATCAGATTCCTTGGTGCCGATTCATTGAGAGGTAGAGTAAGCCCTCCAAATTGGTCTCCCATTCCTCCACCTATAATGACAGTAGCTGAGGGTTGGACGGTCACATTGTCGAAAAGAAGCGAAATCCCCGCACCGAGAGAATGTCCTAAAATTCCATAATGTGAGTCGTCTGTGTCAGGATCACTCAGCTGGATATACCTGACTGCTTCGAATGCGTCCATTACTGAGTCAAATAATGAACCAAAGCTGAATCTTTCAGATGAGCGTCCATGACCAGCTGTATCTAATGATACCACTGTGAAGTTTCTTCGAGCCAGTTCGATATTGAAAGAGTCCATCATCAATCCAGAGCTAGAAATTCCGTGAATTGTAAGTACAGCTGGCAGGGGTTGTCCATAGGTGTTGAAAGATGGTTTGTAGACACGGAAACTTACAATTCTTCCATTGGTTGTTTCGATATCATGCTTTTCTATTGTTATACTTCCAAAGGCAATCCGATTAATCCAACTACCAGATATGGAAAATGATAGGAAAATTAGTAGCATAAATAATAACCAATATCTTCTTCGTACCAGATACAATTCCTCCAAGCTATATCATTTTTGATGCAGTTCTTGCCATTGTATCATCTCGACACTAAATCTGCGTTTGTAGGTCCACAAGTGCTTTATGTGCTTATGAATGATTCAGAAGTGACAAAAGCCAACTTCCGATATTTATGATATTTTCTCCAAATCTATCTGTAGAAAATGTTAAATACAAGTTATTTTCAATCAAACAACTATATAGATGGTGTTTTTACCAATGATGAATAAGGAAGAGTTTGAAGAAATGGTGAGAGTTTCCAAATTGACTAAGAGCCAGGAGATTGTACTCTCAATCCTCCGAAAACAGGGGAAGAACGGTGTTACACCCAAGCAGCTCTTAGGAGAGGTACACTTTGCACCTCGTACTGTGAGATACGCTCTACGGAAATTGCTAAAGAAGAACCTGATTCGCCGAATACCCTGTCTCCAGGATATGCGACAGTGGATCTATATTCCGGCGTGAAGAAAAAGAACAGAGGGGAGAAAGTCTCCCAGTTCACTTACAAGGGTTAACGACCCGCCAGTCGGATATGCAAATGTCAGGAACTCATCCAGGAGATTACATTGGTCGTTGAGTGAAGAGCTGAACCTTTGCGACTTCTCTCTGGATTGGCTGCTCTCTTCTGGCCTTGATGACTTCTTTGGCTTTTAGAGCATCATCCATTGTAGTTTCAAGAGAATCCTTTGATACATTGAGGTGGACCTTGTTTCCAATAGATGACAGAACATACCCAGGTACAATTATGTCTACATTCTCCTTCAGCCCTGCTGCCTCAAGTTTCTCCTCAATAAAGCCGCCACCGACAATCATTGATATGGTTCCATCTAGGTTGAAGTTGACTGCAATTGCACGACCAACATTCTCTCCCGAGTTATCGACAATGTCCATCTTCTCAAGCTGAGAGAGTCTGATGTCCCCCTCAGGTATTGCATCTTTATCAAGGGTTGTCTTTAACGAATCCACTGTCGTATTAAGATGCACATGATCGTCAATCTGTTTTATGAAAGAACCATCAAAGACAGGATCACTGTCTTGTCGAAGTTTAATAGTTTCAAGTAGCTCTTCCCATCTAGACCCTGCAAGAATAAACTTTGAAAGTTTGAGTTCACCATTAAATGAGAACGTAAGGTCGCCTATCTTCCCAACAATCTCTCCTGAAGAATCAAGGACATTCGTCTTCTTTATTTCTCTGCTACAAATCGAACGTGTGAGTTTCATTGAATGACCTCATCATGAGATATTAACAATAGTAAATTAATACTTCGGTCTGTTCACCCTGTATCACGCAGAGAACATAACATCTCAAGTTCTTCGGTTCTCATTGATATTCCTGATAGAGAGCAATCTAGGAGTAGTGCAATTGTGAAAATCTGTGACTCTTGTGGATCAACTGATGGGGTGCAATTCGTCTACAACTCATTCTCTGATGGTGGGGACTGGAGATGCAATGAGTGTCTCAACAAACGGTTTCCAGAGGGTTCTCGCATAGTCAAGTTTACTGACACATCACATCCTCTCCGACCTGCATACTATCTATGCATTGAGTCACAAGATGACTTGGATCTCATCATGACTATGGGGGAGCGAGCGCACACAATGGGTGCAAAGGGAATCGAGGCGTGTTTCTATACTGCTTTCAAAAAGGGTAGGAGGATATGTCCAAGCTCATTCACTCTTGGTCATGATGGAAGTGTAGCACAACTCAGGTCTCATGTTGACACCTTGCGTATGTACTTGGAAACCTCTGAGAGGTTAGTCATAGAGGAATAGGACAACATATTCTTCAGCTGCAGATAAAAGAGTGTCTTGATGTCATCTCCTCATGCAAATGGAACTGATCAATTGGGTCTTCCTAATCGGTGATTACTCGGTAGCAGTCATTCTCGTACTCTACTTTACTATAGCATACCGGACAGGTAGACTTTCTCGAGTTATGTTTCTGGCTTTTTGGATTGGTTGTCTGATCGGAGCCACCTGGGAGTTCACATTCATGTTCCTTGGGGATGATTTTGCCTATGCAGTAAATCCATGGCCCTTTGGTCTCTCTGGATGGCCAAAGAAGCTCGCACACTCCATTTGGGATGGTGGTCTGTTCATGACTGGAGTTCTCCTCTGTAGGAGTCTTCTAGGGAGAGAATCAAGGTTCCTTGGCTGGGACTGGAGAGAGCTTGGTATCATGGAAGTCTGGGGAATTGGCCAAGAACTTCTTGTTGAGTATCTATTCAATGGGAGAGTCTGGAACTATGTTCCCCTCCCTTGGAACCCGGTAATCATCCCACCCCTTCCTGGTTCCGCAACCACGGTTGGATACACTCTAATCCCTCAACTTGTGTGGGTGATTGCTCCAATTGTCTTCTACTATCTGTTGCTTAAGCTACATAGGCGAAAGAAAGACTCTATTGGGTTGTCATAGGGGAAAGATTCGGATAGAGTGAAAAGAATGGGTTCTCAGTTTATTCTGGAGGTTACAGGTCCATGACTCGGAACAAGACGAATTCGTTGAGCGACTATCGCTATGAGCTGGGTCCAATCAGACCTCCTAGTGAAGCCTCCAGTCTCTTGATTCGTGTGACACGCAATTGTGAATGGAATCGTTGTTTGTTCTGTCCTGTCTACAAGGAAACTGAGTTTTCAATACGCCCCATTGAGCATGTTCTACATGATATCGATTTAATCAGAGAGTATACTGATTTCCTTCAGAATCCAACTGATGGTGTTAGGATCGAAGAGCCTCTCGCATACGAATCGGCAATGCACTGGAGTATAAATGGTTTGAAGTCAGTCTTCCTGCAGGATGCAGATGCACTCGTGGTTGGAGCATATGATCTGGCGAGAATCCTGTATCATCTGAAAGGGAATTTCCCCAATATTGAGAGGGTCACATCCTACGCAAGGTCATCAGCAATCAATAAGATGAGTCTTGATGACTTGATTTTGCTTCGAAAGGCTGGTCTCTCACGTATACATGTTGGTATGGAATCGGGCTCTGATACGGTTCTCAAGATGGTCAGAAAAGGTGCTTCAAAGGCTATTCACATTCAGGCTGGAGTAAAGGTCAAAGGGGCTGAGATGGAACTGTCAGAATACTTCATGCCAGGATTGGGTGGGAGGAGCCTCTCAGAGGAGCATGCAATCGAATCCGCAGATGCCTTGAACAAGATTGACCCGGATTTCATTCGAGTACGTCCTCTTGCTTTTCCTGTTCGTGCTCCGTTGCGTGAGCTGATGCTTTCTGGTGAATTCGACAGATGCAATGATATCGAAATAGTCCAAGAGCTTCATACCTTCATAGATAATCTCGAGGGTCTCTCAAGTTATCTTGTGAGCGACCATATTTTGAATCTATTCGGAGACCTCAATGGACACTTGCCTGAAGATAAGTCCCTCTTGCTGTCAATCCTGCAGCGATTCCTTAAGCTGGATGAGGAAGAACAGGTGTTGTATCGCTTCGGTCGAAGACTTGGAGCGTTCATAAGTCTAGATGACCTGAATAATGAGTCTCGGAGGTCAAGAGTCAGTCAGATAATGTCTGAAAACAATGTCAATTCTGAGAACATCGATAGTCTGACGGAGCAAATGATGCAGCGCTTTGTATGATTTCAATCCGTAAGTAGACTTTTATCTGACCAAGTTTCGCAAGGGCGGCATAATCTCTTGAGGAGAGAGTTATGCAATTCGAATGGTTGATTGGTCTAGGAATTATGAACATTGTAATTCTTATTGTCCTGTTTCTCGTAGTCAATCTGATTATTCAAGGATTCTTCCTTGGAATTGGTCTAGGGTTTGTTAATGGTCAGAACAGAGATTTAGGAACCACTTTTGTGACAGCCCTATTAATGTCGCTGGTGAGTTGGATTCCCTGTTTGGGGTGTTTCATTGCGTGGTACTTCATCAAGAGTCGACATGAAGTTGGCTGGGGTAGTGCACTAATAGCTTGGTTGTTGGGTGGAATTATTTCATTTCTCGTGTTCATTGCACTGATGATTTTCGTATTTGGTGCACTCTGGGCGGCAATCCTTGCTGGTCTGCTTCCAGCAATACCATGGCCATAGAACTCCAGAGCCTAGACATACTTAATGTGTGGGTAGTAATGGAAGAGAAAGAGAGAGGGTCAGCTCAACGACGGTGTGAAGAAATCCTCGATGATGAGAATCGAGGAAAACTAATGTTGAGTCTCGGTCGCGTTCTTCGACACCCTCTCTTGTTCCTTAAGGTCACAGACCCTTTTGTCACTGCACATCATCCAACATGCGGTTTCTATGATCATCACTCTGTTTCAATTCGTGGCAGGAGGTGGTGTATTGGTTGCACCTTCAATACAATCTTCTTCTTTGGTACAATGCTGGCCTTGTTTTTAGTTTGGCTTTATGACTCGACCCTTCTTTTTAGGTTCTACTTGTTCTATGGTGGCATTCTAGGCAGTGTGCTATATTTCGTCCTGAGCTTTTCTGGTCTATCAGATAGGGGACTCAAGGCAAAGATTGGCTCAAAGTTCATACTAGGATCATCTTTTGCAGGAATCTGCTGGTCGATTCTTCTCATTGATGGACTCTTCTCACCTGGGTTGGAAGTCAAGCTCCTCTTTATCATAATGCTCTATCTAGGCTTTGTCACCGTTCTAAACATCAAGCGAAGCTATGAAATCTTTAAAGAGTGTGAGGGATGCGAGTACAGGATGCGCTGGAGTAAATGCCCTGGATTCAGAGAAATCGCATGCAAGCTGGTCGCAGAGGGATTTGTCTATCCTGAAGAGAAGTGATCTACTTACTGTCCATTCGTTTGATTGTTTCAAGAGCTATCAAAATCATGTTCTTCTCCCCCATCTCAAACTCCTTCACCCGTTGTCCTCGATATCGATTCTCAGTAGTCATGAGATTAGAGCCAACGGTGAGTATACCCCCTGCTCTTTTACCCAAGTCGATTGCAGCCATAAGAATAGCTGACAACTCCATCTCAAGGGCAACTGCTCCCAACCGGGCATACTGCTCATTGAGTTTTGGTGAACGGTCTCGCAGGTAGAAGTTCTCACAAGTCCTGACTACTCCAGTATGATATGTTGCTCCAATTTCTCTCGCTGACTCTATAAGAGTAGTCAGAACATCAAGGTTTGGTACTGCTGGGAATGAGATCGGTGCGAACTCCAACGTACATCCCTCATCGCGAATACAACCAGTCGCAATGATATTGTCCCCGAGATTGATTTCCTTCTGATATGTCGCACAGGAACCAATCCGTATGAACGTGTCCGCCCCAATGTCTACAAGTTCCTCCACAGCAGTCGCTGCAGAGAACACCCCCATCCCGGTTGACATCACTGTAACGTCAACACCTTGATACTTGCCTGTGAACGAGAGATATTCTCTGTGAAAGGCTTTCTCTTCAGCTTTATCGAACATTGAGGCTGTCAACCGCGAACGTTCTGGAGAGCCTGGTAAGAGAACGTACCTCGCTATCTCATCTTCCTTCAGTTTGATGTGAGGTGCTTTCCCGTCCTCACCTCTCATAACACCTGGATGCGCCATGTTTGAACAAGACGCTCTATATCACTTAAGCACTACCACTTGGAATGGTCATTTCCTCTGAGAGCCTTTGAGATTTGTCCTCTACTGGTTTGATACAGAGTGGACCCTGATTGCCCGGTGAGTTGACAAAGTCTGAGACCTCGAAAGCTTCCATGAGCTCTGTGGTATATGGCATCAACATTGATTGCAGCTCTTTCACATTTTGATTGTCAGGATTCAACCAAGCATCCTCGTCTTCGGGATTGAGAATCACTGGCATTCTGCTGTGTATTGGAGTCAATAATTCATTGGGGGTGGTTGTGATGATTGTGCAGTTCTCAAGCATCTTGCCTGATTTTGTTTCCCAGTACTCGTAGAGTCCAGCAAAGGCAAATGGTTCGCGGCTTTTCAGACGAATATGGATTGGTATCTTGACCGAACCAATTTTCTGCCACTCGTAGAATCCATCTGCAAGTACCAGGCATCTCCTCCTTTTGAAGGCACTTCTGAACGCTGGTTTTTCAGCTGCAGTTTCAGCTCGAGCATTAATCATCCTGTTTCCGATACTCACATCCTTCGCCCAGGACGGGACGAGCCCCCATCTCATCTGAGTCAGTTGTCGGGTTTCTCTCTGGACAACAACAGTAACATTCTGAGTTGGAGCAATGTTGTATCGTGGTTCAGGTCT
>JAEORX010000230.1 GCA_016840685.1 Candidatus Thorarchaeota archaeon | reverse complement strand
CGAGCAGTCAAGATGTAGTCTTCCGTCATCACTGTGACCAGATTGTTACGCGTGTAGAGAAACCAATAACCGAAAGCTCCAATCGCTAATGTCATCATTGGAAGAAATAGATGGTATAATATGTCACCTGCCACCATTATTGCTCCAAGTGGGTGAGTTCGTGCCATCTCCCAGATGTCGTAACTGATGGTGTGCTGCTGCGGAAATCCAATGGCTATGCCAAATACTGACTCAGTCCACTGTGGGAGGGCATAGCTAAAGATCATGAGAAGCATCATGCCCAGCCAGAAGTAAGGCAACGAGTAGATGAACAAGGCGGATGTGACAGCACCAAGGTCTTTCTTTGACCCAGGATCTGATGCCACCTTAATACCAATCCACATCCCCATGAGAATAGAAACCATTGAGGCAGAGCCCATCAACAGAAGGGTGTTGGGGAGACGTTCGACTATCAGGTCGATCACCGGTCGCTGAGCCAAGAATGAGACTCCGAAGTTGCCCGTGAGCATACTGACAAGGTAACGCCAAAACATGTAGATCCAGTCAAAGATGTCAGGGTTCAGGACAAGGCCAAAGTTGGCATACATCTGTTCCAGAAGGTCTTGAGTCAAGACTCGTGAGAGCTCGTCAGTGATCATCAGGCTGATGGGATCGGCTCCAAAGAAAAAGGTGGGGAGTCGGAACAGAAAGAAGTTGAAACTTACCACAGCTATTATCAAAAGTAACATGTAGACACATCGTCGTATCACATATTCTCGAAGACCCACTGCCAATCCTCCTGTTCACGGTTCGCAAATACCTAGTGACTCTATATACCTTGATTTCTTAAAAATATATCAATTCATGTAATCGATGGTCGATTTATTTTAGCAATAGCAAGAAATCTTCAAAGCGCCAACCAACCGACTAGCTTATCTAAAGCCATTCATCATGTCAATCACCGCGTGTGAGAGGTCAGGAGTGTGTACGAACACTTTGAGCCATCTGAACGAATCTTTGTCGACCGTGAGGAATATCTCGAATGGATGGAGCAAGCGCTCGTACGATGCAGGGAGAAGAGTGTTGTACTACACCTCAAAGGAATCGGTGGTATTGGGAAGTCATCACTGTTTGACCATTGGACAAGTACAATTCAAACGACAATCCGAGCGGACTGCGAGCAACACTCGGAGTTTTACGATCGCCTAAATATCATAGCTAAAGGTGTAACCCTTCAGGGTGTGAAACTCCAACGTTTTGATGTCCTCTGGCAGATTAGACAACGATTCGTTGAAGGAGTTGAACCTGTTCAGGAAGCAGGGCGCCAATGGGCAAAGGAAGTGTTCATGGCTATTCCGTTCATTGGGACTTTGACCAGTATTGGTAGCGCCATAAGTGCTGTCGGTTCCCAGGTCACTCCGAAATTGAAAGGCAAGTTTAGTACTGTTGGAAAATGGTTGCAGGACAGACTAGGAAAGAATCACGTTGAAAGGCTTCTTGAGATTCTGTGGAAAGAGCCCCATCATGCAGAGTTCTTGTATCTCGATGCATTGCTTGAAGACATCAATCTCAGAAGTAGCATTGAAGTTCCACTTCTCTTTCTACTAGATAGCTTTGAGTATGTTGACAATGAGAAAGCAAAGTGGAGATATGGCGGTAAGCAGATCACAGAAACTGAACTCTGGAGTGTATTCCTCTGTTCACTAACTAATTCTGTTGGAGTGATGGCTAGTAGACATGCAGTAATTGAAAAGATGAAAGGTCAAGTAGAAGAATCTGAGCTGCTCGAATTAGATGCTGAGAGCAGTAGTGAGTTACTGAGGTTAAGAAAAATTTCTGGTTCGAATCTTCAGGAAAAAATAGTGAGCGTGAGCGGTGGAAATCCATTTGTGATTGGAGCTATCTGTGACTTGATTGATACAGGAAACGTATCAATCGAAGAAATTGAAGACCTTGGTGCATCTACACTCGAAGAAGTCCGAATTAGAACCTGGCGTCGTCTTTTCAATGAGGCACATGATTTGACACCTTTCATTGATCGTGCAGGACTTTTGCCATTCTTCAACAGACGCGTAATGAACATTATCGCACCAGACTTGAAAGCTGAGCAATGGGACAGAATGATTCGACTCAGCTTTGTCAGAAATATGGGAGATGAAACATATGTTTTACATAACCTGGCGAAGGAGTTAGTCATTGCAGAACTCGGTAGCCGACTTGAGGCACTGAGTGAAGATGTCGCGGCCAGATTGGAAAAGGCTTCAAAGGAAAAATCTGATCTGATTTTGCTAGGTCTAGCCATATCTTCTCTAGCAAGAACAAACCCTCGAGATGCGATTGACAAAATTGCTATTGAGTTTCATGTCCAGATAGCAACAGGAGCAAGTGCAACCGTTGCAGCTTTCATTGATATGCTTGAGATACTTAGGATAGACACGACTGAAGGAAAGTTGGCAATTCAAGACTGGCGAGGATTTTGTCTGTTTCAACTTGGCAGATTTGCCGAGTGTGAGTACATTCTGTCTGAAGGTCTTACTATGGCTCGAGAGCTTGCCAAAAGCCAACCTGGGGATTACTTACTATATGTAGGTAGAATATTGTATCACCTAGGACTTTTCTATATGAGAGTAGGAAGATGGCAAGAAGCTGATGAATCTTACAAAGAAAGTATTTCTACCTTTAATGACTTATTTGAGAAATCTGATCTACTAGATCCAAAACTGGAGCTACCACGAGCACTTGGGGCTTGGGGAGTTCGTTTGCAATATGGTACTTTTTTGAAAAATACAAATCGACTAATAGCAGCAGAAGGGATGCTGCAAGAGTCATATGAAATTAGCAAGAAAATACCGGAATCAGATTTTTGGTGGAATCGACAGACTGCAGAAAATCTAATTTTGTCAACCTTGACAGCTATACGGATATCAATAGGAAAACCATTGGATGCAGAGTTGACAACCAGAAAAATCGTTGAAAATTCTACATTTCAGGAATTGGATCCTGTATTTAGAGCGTCGATTTTCGGACACCTGTGTCGTGCCCTTCGGAAGACTAATCGACCCTATGATGCAGAGGAGTATCTTCGAAAATCTCTGGAGATATCAATGATCCTATATCAAAAGGAACCATCAGTTGAATGGGTGACCATCGCAGAGAAATCTCTAACACTTGGAAAACTAATGGTGCAAACATCAAGATATTCAGATGCAGAAGAAATGTTCAATAAAGCGCTTGAACTCGTACGGGAATACGCTTCGGAGGAAGATCCCTTTATTTTAGCTCTTACTCACGCCCACCTAGGAGTTCTCAATAGAGAATTGAATAGATTTCCAGAAGCAGCGTTTTCTCATGATACCTCTCTGAAGATATTCAGAAACTTAATGGAAACATCCCCAGCACA
>JAEORX010000229.1 GCA_016840685.1 Candidatus Thorarchaeota archaeon | reverse complement strand
ATTTCAAACAAGCAAATTTGTCATCAAGTAGAAGATGAAGAAAATTCCCAGAAGAATGTAAATCGGACTTAGAATCAGTACCCTTCTATCAGTCAAGTGTGAATTTCTGAAAAACAAGACCCCTACAAGTATGTAGATGAAAATCAATGATTGAACTAATGGCTCGGGATATAGATTTGCTGACAGAATTAAAAGAGTAACAGCGATACCAAAAGAAAATGGAGCCTGTTTGAATGATTGCCCGATTGTCAGATATTCTTTGTATCCCCTGAAGATTATGACATAGAGAAGAGAAAATCCAACTGCAAATAGAACAGGGAATTCTATCATCTCTGAGCTAATTGTCCAAGGGAGGAAGATCTTCAAAACTTGCATGAGGAGAATTAGGAAAGGTCCGAGTATCGTTTGTTTTAGTCCTTCTACGTGTAGTCCTTCTTTACTCTGGTTTCTGAAACGTGCCAGGGGAAAGGAGTAGATGAAATTGATGAGAACTAATGAGCTGACAGTACAGAAGAAAAATGGGTTGAGGGGAATAGAGAGCAAAAGACCCAGAGTCAAAAAGCCCCAAAAAATCTTCATAGCCTCATTCCGTTTGATAGCTCCCTGAGCTAGTGGTTTTCTCAACACTTTCCTGTCGTCCTTCTTGTCGACCTCAGCGTCATAGATGTCGTTCAGAATATAAGTCGAGGAGTACGAAACCAAGAAGGAAACGAGTCCTAACAAGAGTTGTAATAGTCCAATTCGGACATGAAACAGAAATAGGAGTATAACGCCCACTGAGTAGAGTCCAACGTTCTTTGGAATATTATCGATTAAGTTCCGGAATAGCAGAACTTTCCGAAACATTGTGGTATTCTCAGTCTTGGTTTATTCAACAAATAATAACGAAACTGACGAAAAAATCTATGCTTGCTGCTTAATAGTAATAAAACTCGATAACAAAGAGTGGAGATTGCGAGATAAACGATATTCGAGGTGTTATGTAAACCATGTATATTATGTTCATCTTGTGTAGGGGCCAGTCTTCAAAATCCAGATTCCATCTTGAGATAGGCCCTCAGGCAATACAATAGCCAACAATCCACTAATCACAAATAACATGCCAAAAACAAGAATGGGACGTGCTATTACATCATAGATGTGAGCTAGTTCTGTTGAACCATCATTCGCAGAAACCACAGATACGAATAGCCCTAGAATAATCACGAAAACAATGAGAAGGATTCCTATGGCTAAACCAATCTTGCCAATTAGTCGCCGCTGCTGGATGTTTCTCTGTCCCTCTGCTTGTGTTTCTGTCATAACCTTACAGTATATGATACTCTAGAATAAACTTAAACATTGAGCTAAGAAAATGACATCTATGCTTGATCTGGAAAAGTCGTACTTTCTATTTTCATATTCCTTAGCAAATTGAAATCCATGATGAATGGAACTCATGGCTCTAGACCAATCCTAGATAACTTGGACCATTTGGGGCTTGTATCAACCATAACCTATTCGGGTCCACCGGTTACTACTATCTTTGAACAAATATCCAAAGCTGATAACGGCTAGACCAAGACCTGTAGGCAACAAACAGGTAACATTTGGTTCACACACTAAACTTACTAAATCAGGACGAGGGAGGAATAAATCGAGGGATAATGAGGGGATATGAAGTTGTGCGATAAGTGAAGACAGAAAGACCAACCATGCTACTATTAGAGGAATCTTTCTACGAGAAAGTGCGAATAGGTTCAATGCTTGAAGTGATGCAACGAATATCCACAATATGAAAATAAATTCGATTCCAGGAAACGAGCGGCATAGGGAATTCAATCCAAAAATTGACAAATCAATAAGACCTGAAAAGTATACACCACTATGGCCAAAGTAAGCTACTACCTCCACAATCGTACCCATCGGTAGCAGCAATGCTGACACAATTGTTAGTAATGCCAGGATTATTACAAAAGAAAATCTCATCCCATACTCCACTAATGGAAAATACAGCAAGTTTCCTAATCAAATCTACCATCAAGGTATACTGAATAAAAACCACTTTCTAAGGATATGAAAAAAAAGACATCAAAGGATGGAGGTCGCTGTTTCTACAATACACTCCTAATCAATTTCGACAATATAGACTTTGATTAGCCATAGCCTATTCTGGACCATTGTTTATCACGACCTTTTCTCCTTAGAATAGTGAATATGGCTACTAGCGCGATGCCACCGACACCCATAATCATGGCAGCAGTAACTGATGACCAACTGTATGGAGTAGTTGGACTATTCGGTCCGATGCAATAAAGCCACGTTCCATACATTTCTGAAGTAGACTCATGACCGAGAGTATCATTTGCCCAGAAATAGTAGTGCCGGATAAAATCTAAGGAATATAGAGGACCTGAGAAAGTGTGGGAGTATCTATACAGATTGCCTGGAGCTGGTTGCTGTTCTAAATCAATAAAGTTCCAAGGTCCGTTAGACGTATTACTATAATAAAGTAATACTTTGTCTACTCCAGACTGGTCGTATACTGATAGATAGTAAGAAACAGAGTAAAATGGACATGTTGGTGGTGCTGCAGTCACTCTGTAGTCAACGATATTATAGAGTATTGGTCCAGCAAGGTCAAAGTTTGCAACACTTGGATAACGATCAACACTACCTGCAGAACCCGGTATCGTATACACTCCAGTACCAGAGTAATCACCCCATTCATTACCGATAGATACGTTATCATCCCAGAGGTTATTGTGCCCATCATCCTGAGCGTTTACATCTTCGTGGATTGACTCCTTTTGATTGAAGGCAATCCTGTTGTTAAAGATGTGATTTTCACTGCATCCAAACGAGAGGGACACACCAATCACTGTATTGTATGCAATCAAATTGGAAGTGAAATTACATTCAGAAGTCGTTTGCAGGTGAATTCCAATTTCATTGAAAAGAACTGTGTTATCAGCCACTACGGAGAGGCTAACAGAATCAAGTTGGAAGCCATCGTAACAGTGCATGAAAGAGCTGTTAACAATAATCCATTCGCTGGAGAATCTCAAATTGATACCAACACGCGAGAATGTGTATGTGCAATTTTCAGCAGTACACCTGCTAGAATCATATGTGTAGATTCCATACTCTAAGAAGTTGAATGTGCAATTGACAATTCGCCCATTCATGGTTTCAATTAATGTAACACCGCTCCCACGCTGCCTTTGCTCAGACTCAATCTTGTCATCATATGAGAAACTGCAGTTTTGAATCACAAAATATGAAGACACATTTTGAATCGTAATGCATGATTGACTAGTTTCAAATATCACAATCTGTAAGTCTTCAAAAAGGTAAGGATTGTTTATGGATCCATTGCCTGACCAACCTTGAGTTTCAAAATCAGAATTCGATT
>JAEORX010000228.1 GCA_016840685.1 Candidatus Thorarchaeota archaeon | reverse complement strand
GCCTTCAGGTTCTTTGAGCCCATCACTGCTCCGAGACCGCACCTTCCTGCAGCCCTACCAAAGTACTCCTCATCACAGTCATTCATGATTGCAGCATATTTGACAAGTTTCTCGCCTGCAGGACCGATACATGACACATTGTGCTTGGGACCATGCTTCTCCTTCAACATCCTGGTGGTCTCTGAGGTGGTCTTTCCCCAGACCTCTGTGGCATCCCTGAGTTCTGCCTTGCCATCCTCAGTGAGGAGATACACAGGCTTCGGAGACTCCCCCTCAAAGATGATACCATCAAAACCTGACCGTTTGAAGTCCTTGGCCCAGAACCCTGCTGAGTTGGCCTGCCCCCACAGATTGGTGAGAGGAGACTTGGCAACAACACTGTATCTTCCCGCACTTGGGGACTGGGTACCTGTCAAGGGTCCAGTCATAAAGATGAGTTTGTTCTCTGGACCTAGGGGGTCGATTCCCTTCTCAGTCTCATTGATCAAATACCATGTCGCGAGACCCGCACCTCCCAAGTACGTCATGAGGACTTCATCATCTGGGAACTCCTCTGTAATTGTTCCACTGGTGAGGTTGACTCGTAGTATCCTACCCATGTATCCCTTCAGCATCTGGCTTCCATCCATGTGGTCTAAGTATGTCTATGATGGTTCAGTCGAAAAACTCTGTTTCTATAGTTGTTGCACTCGCTACAAGCTCCTTGGCGGCTTCAGTGGCTCGTAAGATCTTTGGCATATCTCCTGTTACCTTTGCTTGACCAGAGAGGAGAGCACGAATTGGGTCCAACTCTTTCTTCAGAATCTTCTCCCACACGTCAAGCCTTGATGCATAGATATACTCAACTTCAAAAGGTTTGCCCGAAGGTTTTTCCCCCTTCTTAAGAAGATGGAAGTCTTCATCATCCTTGAGGACTTGACAACCCGTGCATTTCCCGTGATGAAGTCCCACCCAAACTCTGATTTGTTTGTCCAGACCTCCATGTGGGTCTATTTGGAAAATGAAGTCACCTTCCCACCAGTCTGCTGCCTTTGCATAGGCCTCATTTGCATTTACTGCATTCTCGAAAAGTTCTGCCCATTCTTGACTTCCGAATTTTACCATGTTTCATTCCTCTCTATTTCTTATCTAGAACCAATATCTTGGGCAACGCCAAGAGTTTTCCATATGCTTTTCCTTTGAACCTAAGCTTTCTCTTACCAAACCGATTCTTCTTCATCATCATGTGCATGACCGAGTATTGACCGTTACAGAAGAACATCAGGTCCTCTGGATCAGCTATCAGCTCAAGGTCACGCTCCTCTAGAGTATCTCTTGAAACAGTGTACTCTCCATCCTTTGCTATGAGATTAATCCACACTATCTCGTCTTCTTCCACATGCAACCCGATATTGATTCTGCCCTCAAAGGAATCCAGTCGCTTGGTGTTCTTTGGATTCTCTCTCTTGTCTGCTATGATTCCATCTATCACAGCCTTAATTGTCAGAAACAATGTTTCTCTCTGAGTGTCGTCCATTCCAACTCACTACCTACAATCCTTCCTGATGAGTTCATCAACATCCATTTCAATATTGCCTTTCAAGGAAGCGCCACGAGAATAGTGAAAGGCAGATGTGCTTATTTTTGTGAAAAGACACAAATATTCGAAAAATGCCTGGTGGAGTATACGGGAGATGGTTGTTTTGGATAGAAGGAAGGCCGCTGCCATATGTCTGGTTATTGCAATTGTTGGGTCATCTCTTCTTATTTTCTATTATTCACTTCCTTTGGCACCAGTGGACGAACCGGTCTTCAAGGGTGGGACAATTCTCCAAGATGAGACCTGGTCTGGAGCAATATTCGTGAATGAATCTATAGTTGTTCCATCTGATGTCACTCTGACAATAAATCCTGGAACAAGAATTCAATTCGCACCTTGTCGTGACTACAAGGACCAAACAACTGTTGGTTTCTTCGTGGTGGGCGGTACGGTAATCGCTGTTGGAACCCCGGAGCAGCAAATATGGTTTACATCAGATACTGAAACGCCAATCAATGGTGACTGGAGTGGGATTGAACTATACAATACCAATACATCCGTCTTCAAGTATGTCATAGTTGAGTTCTCAGGCCTTGGAATCTCGCAGTTTGACTCGAAGGCCAATATCAGTCACTCAATTGTGCGTTGGGTAAATGCAGAGGGGATATACATGGAGCGTTCGTCCCCTATGATCGAATATAATCTCCTGTATCAGAATGGCTACCATGAGATAGCCCTGGAGCAATACAACTATGACGTAGTGATCAGAAACAACATATTTGCTGGAGGGCATGTGCCTTTCATAGTATTTGATTCAACAGTCACGGTTGAGGGCAACTACTTCTATAACTATGGTACACCAGAGTCACCAGCAATCTCAGTTGCTGGTACTGCAGAAGCAAATGTGACAGGAAACAAGTTTGATGGTTTCAATAATGAGACTGCCATATTGAAGCTACAACCCACGAGCAGTCTCGTGAAGTCTAACAACGACTTTGGTAATGGAACAGTTACCATTCCTGCCCTTGATTATAGTGATATCAAGAACTACGTTCTAGGATACACTCCTGGTGACCCAGAGGACCAATACATGTATGTCTTTCCAGTTGAAGATGAAACAAGACGCGTGGTCGATCGTATTGGACTAGGATTTGGATTTGGCTGGGCATTCGAATATGCCAATGGATATCTCTGGAAACTTGGTACTGGAGAGTTAGTTCGCATCGATCCAACAACAGGCACCAATACTACATTCACAGTCGACACAAACCAAATCTTGGGACCAAGAGGGCTATGCTTTGATGGTGAATACTTCTGGACTCAAGACCATTCCCTGTTGAAGATTGTCAAATTCAAGGTGAACGCCACTGCAGTCACAATCTATGATTCCTTCGATATTCCAGAGAATGAAACTGGCGCACGTCAAAGTCTATCAACTGATGGAACATATCTCTATGTACCAAATAGAGAGGGCAATAAGATGTTTGAGCTGTTCAAGAATGGTACCATAAACAGGGAGATCTCGATGCCTTTGGATCTTGTTGGGCCAATCACTTGGAATGGCACTCATTTCTGGACTGGTAATGGTAACTATCTCTTTGCTTTCACCAAGGATGGAATCGTCGAGGGCAGAGTCTATGATGTTGCACGAGGGATCTCTGGGATAACATGGGATGGGACTTATCTGTGGGGTCTCTATAAGACATGTGAGCTCTGGAACGATGCTAAGATGTTTCAAGTTGAGATATTGAATGACTCCCTAATTTGATGCTCCGACACCTCCCCTAGTTTCTTCTTCTCACTATTAAGATAACCACTACAATCAATACCATTGAGCCTGCTGCAAGCACACCCATCAAGATGAGGTTGTCATCGAACAATCCTCCCCCAGTTGGTGTAGT
>JAEORX010000227.1 GCA_016840685.1 Candidatus Thorarchaeota archaeon | reverse complement strand
TGGGATCAGGGGATGGTAGAATCATTGTGATGGCAGCAAAGGAGTGTGGCGCGCAATCCATAGGAATCGAAATCGACCCATTTAGGCTGTTATGGTCTCGTCTATCAATACGACGCCACGGTCTACAAGAGAAAGTGCAAGTGCTTAGAACAAATTTCTTCAAAGTTAATCTCGAAGCCGCCACCGTTGTAACATTGTATCAGGGACATAAGATTAACAAGAAGATCAGAAACAAGCTTGCAAGAGAACTAAAGGCAGGTACTCGTGTTGTTTCCTATCGGTTCATTTTAGATGGTTGGACACCTGCAAGAACGGATGATGATGAATCCATATACCTCTACGTTGTTTGAAATATGAAAAATAGACAAAACTTTCATAATTGTGAGTTTTCAGAAAGCGCCTCATTCTGAAGTTTGTTTGATTCCTACGATTTCTTCTTCCTTCTTGCCATAAGCGAGGAAAGCGAAGACTTTTACTAGCTATTTGCATATAGGTCTTACACTAAACTGCGGAAACGAAAGGTAAAGAGAGGAGAGTCCTCAGGCAGGAAAGGGAATATATGAGCACAACATGGTTCATTGCTAAAGAGTATCTAAAGAGACTGGAGATCAATTTTGAGGAGCATGGAAGGAAGACCTTCAGTCTGTATCCATATGGACCTACTGAGGCAAGTGTGATAGAGGTCTTCCCAGGCACAAATTGGATAACACTCACAACTCGATTGATGGATCTTTCAGATGTACCTTCAAAGAACAGGAGAGCAGTTTACGAGAAACTATTGAAATCCAATGCGACTTTAGTTGAAGTGAACTTTGGCATTGATAAGAAAGACTGCCTGATGATTCGGAACGCAATTCCAGTCACAGGCATATCATATGATCTGTTTAATTGCACGTACGAGGCACATCTTGCTGGCGTTAAGTTCTTCCATGAGAAGCTCAAACCTCAACTTGAGCTGGTTTCATGAATAAATTCTCAAAAAAGAGGATGAGACGGGCATAAAGCCCGTCATAATATACTACTTACGCCTTCTAGCTGCAAGAGCAAGAACAATAACAACCAATGCACCAAATGCACCATAGACCATGAGTAGGGTCTCTTCATCTCTCGGTCCTGGCCCAGGTCCTGGGCCCGTGGTTGGCTCTGTTGATGTGGGTCCAGTTGGTGTTGTGATTACATCTGTAACCTCATAGAAGGTTTCACCAGACATAGCTTCATTTCCGAGGGTGTCATATGCCACAATCCGATACGTGACTATAGCACCTTCAACCTGCACTGGAATTACACCGTACCAGGTCGTTCCAGATGGTGTCATGGTCACATTGTTCCATGGTCCTGCATCGACTCTGTACTGTAGAACTACAGAGCTGACACCAGAGATGTCTTGTATGTCAGCTGACACCGTCACAGATTGACTTGAACCTGGATTGGTTGGATCATGCGTAACTAGTGTGACGGATGGACCTACTAGATCAGTCGTACCATGTGAAATGTACCCAACGAAAATCGGGTCAACAGTCACTGCGAACCCATCCCACCACTTGAATCCAATCAGTGTATAGAACTGCTCAGAGGTGACAGAGAATGTCGTAGCAGTACCACCACTTCCTGACACATATATGGCACTCATCGCTGAGAGGGGCATGGTCTGAGCTGTCACAATAGCTGGATATGATAGGTTCTTGAACCAGGTGTATGATGCTCCACCCAAGCTCATAAGCGCCACACTACTATTTCCACTTGCCATAGTATAGTTATTGGAGGGGGCTGCTTCCTCATTACTCAATATCTCTAGGTCGTCGTCATAATAGACAGCTGAAGCTCCACCATTGGACACAATGGTGAGATCGCTGAAGAATGAAACTGCGAGGCTGATATCCTCTAGAACGCTAGTTCCACCAGGAGTGTTTAAGTCCCAATCTCCAACCGCGATGTCAAACTTCACTTCAGCAATGTTTGAGCCTGTTTCATTCACGATTCCCGTGAAGTGTATGTTTATACTGAACTCCTCTGTGAGACACTCAGTTGGACGCTCATCGAATGTGGAAAAGTCGGATCCATGGTACTGACCATCATACCAATCCCAGTAGGAAAACTCTCCGAATGGGAACACTGTGCCTGTGACATCCGTGAAGGTAACTCCGAAGTCGATTGTTTCGTTCACAGACCTATATTCAGAACCTGTGGAATTCATGTCACCCCAACCTTGACCAGGTGTAACGAATGATACAGATTCTACATCCACTGGCATCCAGTAGTGGGACATCTCAGCAGCACCAAGGTTGTTCACATCGATGTCCATGAAATTATCATCATTTTCATCCTCCCATGCAAACATCCCTGCGTATTGATATGCCAAGTTGATGTCCATGAGCTCAGAATGGGTTTCATTACCCACATCAGTGCTATAATGCTCATCAAGTTCCCACCAGAGCCAGCTCCACTCACGGGTGTTCTCAACGACCCAGTCCCAACCTTCTTCGAGTGCCTTTTGAGCAAGGTCCTCAGACGTGAAGTTGTTGGCCATCCAAGCGATGTCCCAATAACCAGGTCTTGAGTTGCCCCATTCATCAAGCAGCAGACTCCGCACAGCTTCCATCTCAGCAAAACTAAGAGTGGCACCTGTTGCCGCTTTCGTCCAGATGTAGTTGTCTTCCCAAGAGAAGGTCCAATTGAAGTTCACCATTCCTGTGAAGGAGTGGAGATAGAATTCATCTCCGAAGGTGTCGTTGTTTGGTTCCCAAAGGATTGTCACATCTAGGTACTCCTGTGTTATGTTGTAGGTGTCTGTCGAGGAGTGCATTTCTCTTACGAAGTACTGGTCACCAGTTGTGTCAAGGTTCCCATCAAGATCTAGAGCCCCATTGTCTGGATTAGTAGTCCAGAGTTGCATGTCCCACATGCCCCATTTTGGAGCGCCTGTGACGATGGAGTTCTGAACTCGTATTATCGAAATCGGAAGAGGTGCATAGTCTAGTTTCTTAGAGTAGCCCTCGAAGCGGTATGCTTTGTATATCATATCAGAACTACCAGATATGTTGTACACCACACCATCAGAGAGGAACTGCCAAGACGGAAAATTGTACCTATAGCTCTCAGGAGTCCAGTATAAGGGAACAACCTCATACCTTGTGCCATTCCCAGCCTGAAGATAGTCATAGAACTCAGCCCAAACAAGCAAGTCCTCATGTGGCGGGTTGCTATACCACATGTTGCCGTCCCAGTCCCAGTAGGTAGCATTGTATTGCAAGACTGGTATATAGGCACCCTCAAACCAGAAGCTGCCGCTCATCCATGGATCGCCTATAACATCGGTGACTACAATGACCTCTGAGGTGAATTCGTCCCATCCACTCCACCAATGTTCGACTCCGTAAATGTCAACCATGTAGAATAGGTCAACCTCCCAATTTGTGACATCTGTTGGCCAGAT
>JAEORX010000226.1 GCA_016840685.1 Candidatus Thorarchaeota archaeon | reverse complement strand
CTCAAAGTAGTACTCGACCAATCTGGTTGGATCCAGAACTCCACAGTCAGCACCAAAGAGACCGTAGTCCACCTCTTGGAGATGCATGAGCTCAGCCTCCTCATCTCCTGTGAAATCGACATTGAGTCCCGGAATCATATGCTTGAGCTCTTGCTTGTTGTAGACCTTGTAGCTGATTCCTGACTTCTTCATTCGCTCCATCCAGACCTTGACACTATGATGATTGAACTGCTCCTCACTGAGCAACCACAGGTATCCAGTCTTCTCAAACATCAAATCATAGCCAATTTCTTCTTGGACATGTTCAAAATACTTGATTGAAGTGTCAGTGAGGAGTTGGTTTGTGGATGATGCGAACATGTTTCGCACAGCAGCAGCGCTCATTGCTGTGTTTGCCTGCCCAACAGCCAAGGTCCTCTCGACAAGAAGTATCCTCTTATCAGGACTGTTCTTCTGAATATAATATGCAGCTGCAACTCCAAGGCAACCTGCACCCACAACAATGACATCAAAGGTCTCTTCGCTACTCAAGACGAAAGCCTCCGGCTTAGAGCCGCGTGAAGCAAGCCAACCTAAAACGTTTACCATTCGTTTGATATCAATAACGAGTGGCTCTAGCCCACCAAAAGTGTCATAAAGCTATCAATGACCAGCGCTGAACTGGATAGGAGAGATATGTCAACCTCTGAAGAACAACAGATGGAACTGCTTGAAACAAGGAGTGAAACGAAACGTGTAGCAGTTGGTGTAATGCTTGCCTCACTCTATGCAGTTCTTGCAGTCATTCCACTCAGTACATTCATAGGTGCTGCAAGTATAATCAGTTTTGCAATATGTATCGCTCCAATATTCGGGTTAGTCCTTGGGCCAGTCAGAGGATTTGTCTTTGGTCTAATGGGTGCAATTCTTGCAACTATGCTCTTGATGTTCATGCCCTTCAATCTCTACATAGTTGTACCAACCATCATTCTTGGACCTGCTTTTGCAGGACTCTTTGTTGGTCTCTCAACTCATCAAACATCAAAAGCGGTGAACACCATTGTCCCAGGTCCATTCCTTACAGCAATCTACTTACTGCTGATAATCGTATTCTTTCTAGTAGCACGGTTAGAAGCATGGCTCTTTATGACACCGTATATGCTTGCAGTGGCTGTGGCGTTGGGTCTTCAGGTTAAGGGAATTGAGTTTGATTTGGAGAAGGAAGGGAGTTCGAAGTATCTACAGTTTCTGCCTTTCATATTCCTAGGTGCAATTCTGGATCATTCAATGATGGCGATGGGCTCCGTCTTTCTACTTGGACTGGAGGCAGGTCTCTTCATAGGAATTTTTCCACTGATGTTGTTGGAGCGGACAATTGCAACCATAGTCGGAACCATTCTTGCCTTCGTGGTGTTGACAATTCTCAAAAATCAACTTGATTAAAGCTCTTAGTTGTCCTACAATATAGGAAGCAAACCTGGTAAGGCAAGTGCGATGAAGAATATTCCTAGCGCAACCTGAAACACCCCAATACCTATGTTAACTAGGTTTAATCGACCCACCTTCGAGTCGACCTGAGCTTTCTTGCTTCCATAGGTGGCCCCCACAGAAAGGAATGCCCCAAAGATGAAGTCTGTCGAGATGTGTGTGAAGTAGATCAGAATGCCAGCGATGAGAACAGCTCCAACACTCCATTGAACATACTCAAGAAGGTAAGTTATTGCTGTGAATCCAGCTGCAATCCACCAGAGAATGAAATATGGTGAGAAGATACTCACCAATGCTCCCTGAGTTGTTGCTTCTAGAACAGATGATGCAGTCAAGTCCTGTTCCACTTTAGTTTCAGACACTTGTTTATAGTCTCGAAGAGCTACTAATCCAAAAAGAATTATGATAACTCCACCAAATCCCATGAGGAAATCCGTGTAGGGATCTAGGACTGCTGAGTTCACTCCCAGGATTATTGCTGTTATTATCACCAGTTCGACAAGCGCGTGGCCAACCATAGGGAGCATGCCATGAAGTCTACCCCTCTTACTTGCATGCTGAATGACTGCCGCAGATAATGGTCCAGGTGCAAGTGCTCCCGTAAGTGATAGGACGAACCAGCCTGCAAGGACTATGGCAACTTCGACGACACCCATTCTAGCTTCCTCTTTGGTGTCTGTACATATGAATCAGTGAAAAGCTTGATGATTTATACGCAAATGCTGCAAATACGGTATTAATTGTATTACAAGTATAAGAAAAGAGCTTGTCCAGAAATCCTTAATACCATTACCATGGAGTTGCGAGAGCAACAAGGGAGCTGTGCGTCTGTGAAACAGGTGCAAATCATAGTACCCTACGAGAAGACAGAGGTAGTGTATGACTGCGTTATAGATACCCTTGGTATCAATAATATAACAAAGTTCAACACTGATAATGCCCACTTACTACAGTTCAGGATTCCTGACGACCAGGTGAATGAGGCCATTGAGGCATTGAAGAGTAGAGGAGTGGGTGTAGAATATGGATTCATCGATATTCTTGATCTAAAAGCGACTCTTCCACGAGAAACAGAAGAGGTCAGCGAAACAAGAATCCAGAGAGATGCGACCCTTGCGGTTGAAGAGATCTATGAGAACGTCAAGAAGCAAGCCTCATTGAGCTTTGACTTCATTGCATTCACTATACTTGCAGCAGCCATGGCGGGATTTGGTCTGATCCAAAACAATACCACTGTGATCGTTGCATCAATGTTGCTCTCGCCACTTATGGGACCTATGTTGGGCGTAGCCCTGGGGTATGTTGTCAGGGACAGGGCACTCTTTGTTAAAGGAACGAGGAATGAGCTTATCTCCTTAGGACTCTCGTTTACTGTTGGAATCTTCATGGCATTGATGCTTTTCGCTGCAGGGTCGGCCACATACGTTTCTGGAATAGAGAATGATATGATTGCAGGAAATCTCACTGAAATCACACGGCGAGCAGGTTTCAACTGGATTGATGTTGGTGTAGCGATAATCTCCGGTCCTGCAGTTGCAGTTTCTGTGACAAAGGGAGACATGTCAAGTCTTGTTGGTGTTGCTATTTCAGCAGCCTTGATGCCCCCTGCTGTCAATGCTGCGTTGATGATTGTTCTAGGTGGTCTTCACGTAAACTTCACTGTGATTGGTATAGGTCTAGGTTCATTGATGCTGCTTGGAATGAACATCATCCTGATTGACCTCGCGGCCATAGTGATGTTCCGGATCAAGAAATTGACTCCACTGGCTAATCGTTCTGCTACATGGACTGCAGTCACTCAATTCACAAAGACACGCTCTGAGAGTCTCTATCACAAACCAAAACCCAAGCCCATTGAAGCAAAGTTCACCCCAGCACCGACAACGGAGGGTGCAGCTACTGCTATAAAGGTGGAACAGGAAGAAGCAGAAGAAGACAAGAACAACGGATAATGAGGACAAAACATGACTGATTTAGTCTAT
>JAEORX010000051.1 GCA_016840685.1 Candidatus Thorarchaeota archaeon | reverse complement strand
AGATCATGTTTGATGAAGAATGTCATAAACTGCCAGATGATGGCTTGAGCCATCGACTGGATTGAATATGTTAGGTAGACTGTCGTGACTGCGCGGTCTCTCAAAACCATCTCTTTGCATCCCATCTATTAGAAGTGCGTGCAGGATGACTGCCTTAAGGATATGACGATGATATACTAATCGGATGCGTTGGTAGGATAGTATATGTGGAACGCAGGCCCTCAGAGAAGGAGTTACCATGATAGAGGGAGAAGTTGCTTCAGTTGAGGATATGACTACCAAACTCTCAGAGAAGCGACCATATTACTTTCAACTTGATGTATTGAAAGCTATTGCTATCGCATTCGTGGTGATGGACCACAGCTTGACCTGGGAAATCAAGGGGGCCATGGGGAGTATTTTCTGGGAGCGGTTGTCCATCCCATTCTTCCTCATTGTCATGGGATTCAATATGGGGATCTCTTTCAAATATCGGAATCCGAGATGTCTTAGAGAGCTATATTCACTTTCATACTTTAAACGTAAGCTCAAAAGATATGGCCTACCATTTATTGTCCTTTACATGGCATCCATTATTGTAGGAATCAATGTAGGCTACATCAACACCAATGAGTATCTCCTGCTTGGATACCTACCTTTCTGGGGGCCGGGCAACTGGTTCATACCTCTCCTTTTTAGTTCCATTTTGGTGTTCCCTTTGATTTATTGGCTTTTTGAAAAACAACCAACAGTCACAATGGTACTATGCTTTCTAAGCGAAATCGTGCTGCAATACTTCCTATGGTTTCTCTATCCCGCAGCCACCTCGGATTTTGATAGGTTTGTCATCTCTGTAATACGAGTGAATATTCTGTTCTTTCTACCTGCAGTTGCACTTGGACTGTGGTTCTCAAAAGGCTTTGATCTGCGTAAGAGAAGAAATTGGTTCATGTATCTCTATGCACCAATTAGTATTGTCTTCATGATTGATTATGCAACAATCTCGTCTCTTACAGGAAGAGGGATTATTGGTTCATTACCGAACCAAATTGGTGAGTTCTTTGCTTTTGTTCAAGATTTCATCAAGGGAGATTACACACTTGTGTTCTATGGCTATGCTGCATTACTATTTCTCTTTGCGATGGAGATGATAAATAACACAACTACAGGGCTGATTACTCGCTTCATTCAACGTATTGGCAATTCCACATATCACATTCTCCTCTTCCAGATATTCTGGATGTCCCTTGTGTATTGGTCTGTTACTCCTGATGCTGTCTATTACGCCTATATACCTGATTTCGAGGCACTACTCGGTTGGCCTAATCCCCTTTTCTATATCCCATTCTATCTCTACAATCTTGTTATATCATTCACAGGTGGACTGGTTTGGTATGAAGTTGAGAAACGGTTACTCTACAGTCAGAAACTAGAATAAGTAGAATAATGCTTTGGCCATAGAATATTTCAAGCGTAAAGGGGTGAGAAAGGTATGGTTGTCAATGAGAATGAAGTGACACTCAAAGTCGAAAACCTAAGAGCATTCCACACCTCGAAGAAAGGGCTGGTAAGAGCAGTAAATGGTGTGAGCTTCAAGGTCCATAGAGGAGAATCAGTGGGACTCTTTGGCGAGTCAGGAGCGGGAAAAACAAGTATTGCTATGGCAATCCTTGGTATGTTTGATGACCTATCAAGATGCTACTCATCCACTGCCGCCAATGAAGAAACAAAAAGACTCTGGGCACTGAGAGACGAAGCTCGAAAGAAAGGACTTACATCAACAGAGTTTGGGAAGGATCTACCAGGCGTGGAAGGACATGTTTGGTTCAAAGGAAGAGACCTATTGACCCTAGATGACAAGGAACTACGAAAGATCCGAGGAAGTGAGATTACCTATGTCCCTCAAGGCACGACCAAGTCTTTGAATCCTTACTCCAATATCGAAGAACAAACTGCTGAGGTTCTCTGGGCACATGATGAGGACGATGAATTAGAGGAATGGCAGGTCATGAAGAGAGTCCTCCAAACTCTCGATCTTGTAGAACTCTCAGATGTCGATCTTAGGAAGGGGATGAAACCTCCTCAGTTTAGTGTGGGTGAAGATCAACGTGTCCTCATCGCAATGGCTTTGATATCTCTTCCAGCACTGATGATTGCTGACGAGCCAACGACATCAGTGGATGTTGGTCTTCAACACCGCATACTGAATGCGATTCAAATAGTACGAAACGAACTAGATTTGGCAATGCTTCTCATCAGTAACAACCAGGGCACTATTGCTTCAACTTGTGACAGAGTTGGAGTAATGACTGCTGGTCACATAGTAGAATTTGGTGATACTGAGAGAGTTCTCAACAAACCAGGACACCCGTTCACGCGTGCGTTCATCATGAGTAACCCCTCAATGGAGCTCATAAGGAAAATAAGAGAGAAGGGTCAGAAGATTCGGGGGATACCAGGAAAGCCTCCAGATCCAACACAAAAAATCATGGGATGTCCATTTGCAGAGCGCTGCGACTTTGTCAAGGACATATGCAGAGAAAAGATTCCAGACTATCGTGAGGTGGAAAGTAACTATTGGATACTCTGTCATCGCTATGAGGAGCTTCCAGAGTGGTGACCTAGAAAGATGTAAACGAAAGCGTAAATCTAAAACAGAGAATTGATCAGGTCATCAGCAGTGTGAAATTCTCGAAGGCTGCCCTCGAATTGTTGCAGAACAGTTCCATACTCAGACTCAAACTTGTCTGTGAATTCTTGGACTTTATTGAGTAATACTTTGTAGGGTTTCTTTGCTATCAGTACGCAGGTGAAGGCAGCTCCATGGGCAAAGAGGATCTCATATTCACCGATGGAAACAATGTTGAGCCCCGTGTCACTTCGTGTGATTTCTTGGAACAATGATTGCACACCTGCTATGCCAGCAGCAGTGAGGACCTGATCAATGTCGGGGTTTTCTACAAACTGATGATGACACACAAGGATTCCTCCCATCTGAATCACGTACAATTCAACTATCTGTTTATTCCAATCTAGCTCATCCAGTGCTGGCGATGTAGACAAAACATACCCGAAAATCAGTATGCCAATAGTCAGCAGAAACAGACTAAGAGCATAGATTGATACTCCTATCAAATATCCTGTTTCGGACCTTCCCAGAAAGCCTAACCAACCAATTATGAAGGCGAGAACAACCCATTGAACACTACTTCGTACATCACCAGCTGTGATGCTCCAAGCATATCTAAGGAATAGTGCTATGCCAATGAGGGCGAGAATCGCATCTAGCAATGCAAGCGGCTCAAAAAAGACTCGTGGGATCACAAGAGGCAGGAATGTTGAAATTATTCCGAAGATTGTGAGAATATGACGAGTATTGTATGGTAGGACCATCTCTATTGCTACAAAGAAAGCAGTAAGAGTTAGCATTAGAGCAATATATCCTAAGGCTACAAATTGTGTATTTAGGGGCTCAAAAGTCATCCAAAAATCCGCAATCATGAAACAAATTGAATTCACCGAGAGTCCAAAGAAAAACATTGACCAGGCTAAACGAAGATCCAATGTCTTTCTGAACTTGTCCCCAAACCATTGCCCAAAAAACACTGCGCCAAAGAGGAGAGAATAGAAGATAATGCCACTGTGTAGAATTAGGAAAATGTCACGCATAAATCCGCTCTCATCGAACAGCGGCAATCTCATTTTTCCTCCATTGACATTTACTAGTATCTGCAATCAATAAATCATATTTGAGTTAACCTTGGATTGAAAATCTAAGCTTGTTTCATCATGTCCACTCATCAGAATGAAACTGAGCTCTCTAAATGCATCCGCTGAAGGAAGGTCAGGCATTGTGGTAGCATCCCTGAGGGTAGACTAAATACTAGTTTGTTCATGACTAGTTTTCAATCCCACTTGGGTGTTGGTGACTTCAACATTCATCTATGAAAGCTCTAATAATCTCCAGAGTTGAGTCCACAGCCATCGCCCACAAGTTCTCAGAGTCTGGAGGTATCTCTGATGCGCCAATCATCCGCCGAATCTTTGCTATTTGACCTGAGTGATAGATTCCATGCTGAGCAGTTCTGAGTGCGGCCCAGGCATATGATGGTCCTCCTTCCTTTGGCGGGATAAGACTGAGCTGTTCCTCAGGACATTCCAGAATAATCTTCGTTATCTTCTCAGTGTTCTCGTATATTCTAGACATGACCTCTTCAAATGTGTCCGCAATTACTGGAGGGCCAATCGATTTCTTAGCCTTATGGAACCAATAAGTCTCAGCAGTCCCAATGTGCATGACAATTCCAGCTATCGACCTTGAATATTCTTCAGTTGTAACCTCTTTGATCAATTCGTCATTGGTCAAGTCTTGAAGCACATATTGGAGATGGGCTCTCTGATTCTTATGAGCTTGAATCACCTTTCCTCTAAACCAACCTGGTATCATGTTCTTCACTCCTCTTTCTGCGCAGATTTCTTTGGTGATTCTTTCGTAAGTGTCACAAGTTTGTATTCGCGTGTTCCCAAACCCACCTTCTCAGCATGCGATAATTGACGCTCTGCAAGGTCCAGAATCTCTCCACTCTCAGGATCCTTGCATGCATGTGCCATGGCAAACTTACAGGCTCCACACTCAATGTCTCCAACCGGTGAATCAGGATTTGGAGGAGCATCCTTGATTGCCTGGAGTGTGGCTTGATCAATTGCCAGAGGGTCTCTAGATCCAAAGATACCAATGTCATGCACTAGAAGAGGAGCACCAAGGTTCCAACAGTCGCACTTGTCCGAGATATCTATTGCGAGATTTATGTAGTAGAACTTGTCTGCACCGATTGAGTTGACAACTCCAACTGCATTCTCAACAAAGTAAGGACTTTGGGTGTGGTTGGGTCTCCAAGTCTGGGTTGCCGCCTTGGCTCCGACCTTAGCACACACACTTACACAATGGTGACATGCGATGCATTTCGAAATATCAACAACTGCCTTCTCTCCCATCGATATGCATCTCGTGGGACAGACCTTTAGACACTTTGAACACTCAGGACCAAGACACTTCTCAGGGTCTATCTTGATATCTCCCATGAAGTGCATTGCAGCCTTCCCCTTTTTGCCAACAAGTCCTATTCCAAGATTCTTGATAGTACCCCCGATTCCTCCGAGACCATGTCCCTTTGCATGAGTAAGGACTATTACCTTATCACAGTCAAGCAAGGCAGCAGCGACATCTACGCTTTTTATGAACTCTCCATCGATAGGGACTTCAAAGACATCTGTGCCCCAATACCCATCAGCCAGTAAAATAGGCGCACCCACTGTTGCTGCAGTGTACCCATGAAGCATAGCCATCCCCAGATATTCAGGTACTGTGGTTCTCCCCCCATAGGCACCGCCATCGCCGTAACCTAGACCAGTGGTTTCAGCAACGAAGACCTCACCACCTACAGCCTTTACTAGGTCAACTATCTTCCTAGCATATGCAGGTCGTAGATAATTGGTATTTCCCCATTGCCCAAAGTGAGTCTTCACCATAATCTTTTCCCCTGGTTTTATTGCCTTGTGCAAACCAAGTTCATTGAAGATGTGCTCTAATTTGTCTAGCATGTTGTAGTCAGTTCGCGTTTGCCTATCAGTGAAATATACTGTCGCTTTCATCCTTCATCAACCCGTTCAGAAACTATGATAAACCACTAATTAACGGTTAGGCATTTCGCATATCTTCAATAAATCATGACAATCAACTACCGAAAAGCCTATTCACAAGCCGCTTATTTTGAAGGAGTATGTCAACCAACTACGAGTTTGATAATGAAGCAATAGAGAGCTTCTGCAACAATCATGGCGTTACCTTGCCTTTAACATCAGAGCAGTTAGATAGCCTATCTTTGAATGGTAGAACACCTCTCTTGGTTGAGCAAATATCTAATGTGGCGGATCAACTCTGTCCTGATGAAGAGAGTCTAAGAATTTTCATTGAGCAGGGAGCAGCCAAGTTTCACCCAATTAGTCTCTCACTATATGTCATAAATGACGACCTTTGGAGGATAATGTCAAGAAGGCAGGAGCATCATGACAAGATGCTTCCTATGACAACAATTCCTTGTTTTTATTGGGATAGGGAAGCTAAAGGAAAACATAATCCAGCAGGTGTGAGAAGGATTTCATATCCTGAAAGTCCAATCTTAGTAAATCTCAGCAATGATAAGCTACATATCGCTGGAAGAGGTGGTGACTTCTGTGGACTTTTGGAGGGGCGAATTGTTAACAGCCAACAAGGCATCAGACCTATTATCGTGCCAGGATCACCAGGACCGAGAGAAACGGTTCCAAAATATGAGTCTGAAAAAATCCAAATTGGAGTAAACATTCACTCCTCGAAGATACAGCTTTATCCAAGACCTATCAAAGAACTCGACTATTTCTTCTCGGAGCATCCCCGAGCGTTCTATGAACATGGTATTCAAATAGATACAAACGGGGAATATGTAACATTAAGAGTTGGTAGACGAAGAGAAACTACACTTCGGGGACAAGTGATTTTGCTAATTGGTAAGGATTTCAAAGATGAAACTGATACAGACAAAATCATAATGTTTCATGTATGGCTCACAGTGATGAGCAGAATTCCTTTCCTTTAGGATAGCATTTAAAATTCCAATGTTTTTCTGAAACATCAAGCGAAGACAACAAAGCAGAGGAATGAATATGGAATTTACGATAGCTCTTCTTGTCACTGGTTTGTTCATTCTTCTCTTTACGATGTTTCGATTAAGAAAATATCGACAGCATCAAGAGCTTCAGAATAAATTATCGAACACTTACGATATCACAAGTCTCGATTTGAGTGGTAATACACAATATGCAAGTTGCTTCTCTCATGAATGGGTCATGAAAAACATCACCAATAAATCGCATTCAAGACTAGGATCTGCTTTACAGGATTATTTAGCAGATAGTACATTAATAGCTGGAATGTGGATCGGTTTCACCATCTTTATTTCTTCCGTACTTCTAACATTGTTATTTGTGGAATCACTCCGAGCAATAGGTTCGATCATTTTCGTCTTTCTAGTTGGAGTCCTCGTCGCTGTTGGTCCAGGAGAACCAAGATATGCAGAGGACCTTCTAGATGCTGTTCAAGAGAATGAGATAAAGGAATTGAATGCACAGGATTTTGTCTATGTAAAGATAGCAAATGAAACAATCAAACATTTTGCCATCTTGAACATCATAATTGCAGTGCTCCTTATCACAATCTCTCCATGGGGTGATATGTTACCATCTCTTTTGGCTCAAGGAATTGCTCTTTTCACTGCAAAGATAATCTGGGAGCCTGCACTTCTGCTTCTTGAGTATAATGTTGGATTTGCCTTGTTCTATATAGCGGGGATTATTGGGATTAGTAGCTTTTTATGTTTTAAAATTGGGCAGCGTATTATCTCACCAGAAGAGGAAGCGCCCAGAGTTCAATACTGAGTTTCAGGGAGGCGGGGGAATATCTGTGGGAGGAAACACTGCTCCAAGGACATAAAACAATGCAGTGAATGCAAATAAGAACACAGAAGCGAGTAGAATTTTTCTACCTAAGAGAGCATATTTCCAAGCACGTGTTGGATTCCCATCCGAATCAAATCTTTTAGAATCTTCTAGAGGTTGACGAGCTAGTAGACATGCCCCAAGTATCAACATAATCCCAAATTCTGGAACCATAAGATTGGAAGCTGTGAAGAAGTCAAAACTGGTGGAGGTGGCAATATGAATTGCTATAGCAAGTATCAAATTGACAAAGGCGATGAGGCTTGTGATGATCCATGTTTCAAAAATCATTTTGAATCGTTCACTCATATCTGTCCCGCCATAATCTGAAGCCAGAAGTTGAAGGCAATTAAAACAATAATAAGAATAATCAAAGGAAGAAAAATCGTCTGTAGGGATGCAATGAAGAGAGCTATGTAGTCTTTCCCTTCAAGTGGTCTGAGAGCTTGGTCCTCTTCAGTTGTTGCATATTCTAACCAATCAATTTCTTTCTCCTTTGATTGATTGTGTTCGTCTTGGTTATCTTCGAAATCTGTGCTCATTCATACCACACTCTAAGTAGGGATATCGTGTTCTTTAATCAATCGCTGTTTTTGCAACTATGCAATAGAGCCGTTGACTGCATCAGCATATTCCATCTGTGCACTCTTTCCGAAATCGAGTTCCCCAGCAAAGTGGCAAGCAACAAGATGACCTCCTCCTACATCGCGTAATGGAGGATCCTGTGTTTTGCAAATCTCTTGGGCAAATATGCATCGCGGGTAAAATCTACAACCAGGTGGAGGACTGATAGGACTAGGCACCTCTCCTGACAAAATCTGTGCCCTTCCTGCATATTCGGGATCTGGAATCGGTACAGCAGATACCAACGCGAAAGTGTAGGGATGCAGTGATTTCCTAAAGATATCAAAGGGTGTTGTTTCAACAACCTTGCCTAGGTACATAACAGCAAGCCTATCACTCATGTGTTTTACGACTGACAAGTTATGTGAGATGAACATATAGGTCAAATCAAAATCATCCTGAAGGTCCTTCATGAGGTTGAGTGTCTGCGCCTGTACTGATACATCTGTGCTTGATGTTGGTTCATCCATAACCACAAACTTCGGATTCAGTGCTAAGGCTCTAGCAATACAGACTCTCTGTCGCTGACCGCCTGAGAACTCATGAGGAAATCTATTTAGATGGTCTTCAGTTAGACCAACTTTCTGAAGTAAATCAAGAACCTTGTCTCTCATTTTGCGACCCTTTGCAACTCCATTGACAACCAGGGGTTCTCCGATGGAGTTTTTGATTGTCACTCGCGGGTCCAGTGATGCCATTGGATCTTGAAATACAATTTGCATGTTCATTCGGACCTTTCTGAGAGAACGTCCTTTGAGTGCAGTAATATCCTCATTTTCAAAGAAAATCTTACCACTTGTGGGATTCACAAGTCTGAGGATTGTCCTTCCAAGAGTGGTCTTTCCGCATCCGCTTTCACCTACAACACCAAGTGTTTCGCCTTTTTTGATATCGAGGTTTACTCCATCAACTGCGTGAACCTTTCCTATGACCTTTCTGAACACACCACCGGTCAGTGGAAAGTGTTTTTTGAGATCTTCGGTTCGAATTAGTATTTCACTCATTTTTCACATCTCCTCAGTCAATTAGTGGATGATGACAAGCCACCCAATGACCTGGTTCAAGCTCCTCAAGTACAGGTTTCTTTTCTCTACAAACATCAGTAGCATAATCACATCGAGGATGAAAACGGCATCCAGGTGGAGGGGTGATTAGATTTGGTACAGATCCTCGAATCTGAGGTAATCGTTCCTTCTCTTCATGCAACTTTGGAACAGCAGTTAACAGACCGTCAGTATATGGGTGAAGAGGCTTTGCAAACAATCTATCCGTTGCACATGATTCAACTGATGTGCCGGCATACATGACATTAACCCAGTTGCAAGTTTCAGCAACAACACCCATATCATGAGTTATGACTATAATTGATGTTCCGATTTCCTTCTTGAGTTGATTCAAGAGCTTTAGCACTTGCGCTTGGACAGTGACATCCAGAGCTGTTGTCGCTTCATCACAAATCAAAATACTTGGATTGCAGGCTAGAGACATAGCAATCAATGCTCTCTGTCTCATACCCCCTGAAAGTTCATGAGGGTACTGGTTAACTACCTGCTCCGGCGCAGGCATTCGTACAAGTCTGAGCATTTCAATCGCTTTTAGCTTCGCAGCCTCCTTTATGGACTTCTTATCCGGTTCAGGAGGGTTATCCAATTGACCTCGATAGTAAGCAATCTTGCTCTCAATTTCTGCACGATTCTCATCTGAAGTGGCTTCTGACAGTGCAAGCTCGAGTTTTGCAATCTTCATGTAAAGAACATCGAGCGAGAGGTCTTGGTGAAGCTCAATCACTTCAGCAATCTGGTCACCAATTCGAAACACAGGATTTGGATATGTCGCGGGGTCCTGAAACACTATCGAAATCTTGTTGCCACGAACCTCGAGCATTTCTTCAGATTTGAGCTGGACAAGGTCAAGTTCCACTATCTCTTGTGAATCTTCAACCTTGTCATAGAACAGGATTTTTCCATCTTCAATCTTTCCGGGAGCCTCAACAAGACGGAGGATAGCTTTTGCTGTTACACTCTTTCCGCAACCTGTTTCTCCAACAACACCCATTGTGTCGCCTCTTCGAAGAAACATTATGACTCCATCGAGTGCCTTCACGACTCCTTCATACGTGTAGAAGTTAACGAACAGGTCTTTAACATGCAGTACTAGTTCTTCAGACTGTGTCATTGTATCATCTCCGTCGAAGCTTTGGATCCAAGATATCTCTGACTCCATCTCCTACTAGGTTGAATGCAAGCGCTGTAACAAGTATTGCCAGCCCTGGATAGATCGTCATCCAAGGTGAACTAAGGATATAGTTCTGACCTCTGGCAATCATCATACCCCACTCCGCAGTACCGACTGGCGGACCAAAACCGATGAAGGAAAGACCAGCAGCTACCAGAAGAACTGCACCAAAATCCATGGTAGCTTGGACAATTACCGGTTGAATTGTATTGGGAAGAATGTGACTGAACAAAATTCTGGTGTCGCTTGCTCCAGAAGATCGTGCAGCCTCAATGTAGAGCTTCTCCCGTTCTGAGAGAACCTGGCCTCTAACAAGACGAGCATATGTAGGCCACCATGTAATCATTAAAGCGATGCTAATAGTACCCAAACTTCTTACACCTATTGCCATGACAATTGCCATGGCTAGCACAAGACCTGGAAATGCGAAAAATATGTCAGTGATCCGCATCACAAGCTCATCCAGTTTGCCACCAAAGTAGCCAGATGCTGCACCGATGATTGCTCCTGATGTAAGAGCTACTAGCACCACACTAAGCGCAATCCGAAGGTCTTCTTGAGCACCCCAAATGATGCGACTATAGATGTCACCACCATAGTTGTCAGTACCCCAGATATGAATAGGGTATATACTGAAATAAGCAATCACAATCCTTGTGTTTGCAGACCATGTGGTTGTTTTATAGGACGCAATGAATTGAAGCTCCCAAACATAGTTACCCACCTCATCTGGAAGTTCGATATATTTCAAAAGGTGTTGGTTGACAACTGACACATTCGCATAAAGATAGGCTCTTCGTTCAGCTACTGTCATAACCTCGTAGTCTGTGAAGTTGAGACTATAGATTCTAAAGGTGACATTGACCGATACGCTATCAGCTCCAGTATACAGATCACTTACGCCAATGAAGAGCTCCGGAATCTCAACAGTCTCAAGATATTTTTCTGTTATCCGAACCTCACCGTATTCGTAGTCAGGCATTATATCTGGATTGAAATATCTATCTTCCAAGAGATATTCATAGTTTTGTTTGATATCATTACTTGGTGAACCGGGCGGAAGTCTGATGTCGTCAAAGACCATGTCTTCGCCCCTATAAGGGGCTATCCAAGGTGCTGCAAGAGCGACTCCAACCATGAATACTATAATTGCAATTCCTACCACAACCAACGGACTTTTCCTAATGAGGTGCAGTGTGAAACGAGTTTCCTTAATTCGTGGTCTTGTATCCTCTTGAAACTCCTCGAACCAGAAGTATCTTACACTTGGAAGGAACAACAATAATAGTTGAACAGCTATTACACCAATGAATATGAGGCCAACCCAACCTATTGTCGCAAATATGACGGCTAAGAAGAGATAGAGGTAGAAAGAGGTGCCAAAGGCATCTGGTATTCGTTCAAGGATCCCTTGATTAGCTCTTAGGAGGAAGACGATCAATATCAGGATGATTAGACTCTGTAGCACCCATGCTCCAAGGAATTCTGGAACAACGATAGAAATACCTAACCATCCCTCAATTGCATAGACGAAGTTGCCAAGGAAAATGATCCCACCAAACATTAGACCAAGCATAACGAATATTATCTGTAGAAATGCTAGTACACGAACACCGGTTACATTCTGAGCTTCATCTTGTATTTCAGGATACATCGAGTCTGAGTCCATTGTACATACACCTTCGTTATCCAAATCTGATTCGTGGATCGAGAACCCCATAAATCATATCAACGATGAAATTCGCTGTGACAAAGATAAATGCAACAAGTAGTGTGAATCCGTTAATAGCTGCAATATCGGAGTTCAGAATGGAATTAGTAGCCCAACGTCCCAATCCAGGCCAGTTGAAAATAGTTTCTGTTAGAACAGCTCCAGTAATCAGTCCACCAAAAGCTAGACCAATAACAGTGACGGTTGGGATGAGTGCATTCCTCAGTGCATGCTTATAGATTACAACTCGTTCCTTAAGCCCCTTTGATTTAGCTAGAGTGATGTAATCCTCTTTTATCACCTCAAGCATACTTGATCGCATCATCCTAGTGATTATTGCTAGAGTGATATATCCAAGACAGAAACCAGGCATGACAAGATGTACTAGAGCATCAAAGAATAGATATGGGTTATGATCAAACACCAATGAATCTATGAGTATAAATCCAGTGGTAGGAGTCCAAGAAAATGCACGATAATTATATCGATCTCCGCCCGGAAGATGAGGAAGACCCCACTGCGAAAACTGGAAGAAGAGGACATACTTCAGCATTAAACCAAACCAAAAGATTGGCATCGACACACCTGAGAGTGCAAAGATGCGAGTGATGTGATCCGGAATTTTGTCCTTCCTCGTTGCAGAGATGATACCTAATGGAATGCCAAGAACTATCGCGATGATCATAGCGACAATGGACAGTTCAATAGTTGCAGGGAACAACATTGCTAGAACAGTGAGAACAGGCAAATCAGCACCTGTCGTGGTACTTACACCCCAATCTCCTTGGAGTAGAGAACTCAAGTACAAGAAATACTGTACGACCAGAGGTTGATCCAGACCACGGGCTCGAATAATTCCAGGTATTGCTGCATCAGGAGTTCTCTCTGTAACGTACATAGCCAAGGGATCGCCAACTACAAACGATAGGAACCACGTAATGGTCAATACTCCAAACACAACAGGAATGGCTAAAATTATTCTTCGAAGTATGAAGTCCCTTAGTTTCATGATTCAATCCTCATGAGGTCTGTTTTCTTTTGCATAGAAATCCAATCTCGCAAACTACTGCTGCCGACCGTGTGTAATACTTAAGCTTTTGGTTATCATCAATGGCGCCTAGTGATTTCAATTATCGTTCTCTGAAACGCAAGCTATATTAGTATCTGATTCTTGCGTGTTGTCTAATAGCGAAGTTAGGCTGGTACAGATTTTAGTGATTTTGATATCAGCCTGATTTGTTGTTACGGTCCATTCATAGGATCGTTCATAGCGCAACTTGAAAAAACACGAGATGGATGACATGGAGAGAAATCAATTAATAGCTGTCGTCGTCATCATTGTGGTTGTCGGTTCAGTTGGAGCATATATTCTTCTTGCACCTCCACCTATAACACTCGCGGAAGATCAGACAATTGTGTTTGAAACAATTGCTCTTCCAGAGTACCTCGACCCACACAAGGACTACGAATCAGCTGGTTCACACGTAAGCTTCAACGTCTATGAAACGTTGTACACATATCCATGGGATACTGCAGACACGACACCGTCTGTTCCACTGCTTGCTACAGATGTAGACATATCATCAGATGGAAAGACCTACACCTTTACACTTCGTCAAGGCGTTACATTCCATGATGGTACTCCCTTCAACGCAACCTGTGTCCAGATGAACTTCTGGCGAATGCTGGGACGTGGTTGGGATGATGGCTTTGGTCCAGTCTGGATGGTCGCAGAACCAATCCTCGGTGGTCAAGCAGTTGAGGATGCAGTATTCGAGTATGGAGACAGAACTCCTGAGCACATTGCAGCTTGGGCAAACTGGCAAGAGAACGTCAGCGCGATTGAAGTAACTGGCGACTACGAGGTGGAGATTCACCTTGAATATGCATTTGCACCATTCCTGCCTGCTATCACCTATGCTGTTGGTGCAATGATCAGTCCAACCTACTTCATGGCTCATGGTGGAATGTCACCGGAGAGCGATGACTTTACCTTGGACAGTGATATGTGCGGTACTGGTCCATTCGTCTTTGATGAGTGGATTGACAATGACAGACTCACAATAGTACGCAATGATGACTATTGGAGAGAAGCGGATGCAAAGACAACTCATCCCTACGCAGGTACCATTGAGGAAGTCACATGGAAGAAGAACATTGATGTCAACAGCAGGATGCTGAACTTGCAAGCTGGAACCACTGATACATGCGACTGGCCTACAACCAATGCCTATGATATCTGGAACAACGTCACAACCCGTAATAATAACGGTGTTGGACAGAGTATCAACCCAGAGGTCAAGGTCTGGATGGGTCTACCAAACTACAATGTCGCGTTCCTTGGGTTCAACATGAACGACTACCTCAACTACTCAGGTGAGATAGTACAGAATCCATTCCAGGACTGGGAGCTAAGAACTGCTATCACATACGCGTTCGACTATGATGCATACATCAATGATCTTTTGAATGGAATTGCTATTCCACTAGCTGGACCAATTCCACAAGGTCTATTCGGACATAATGATGCAATAGTTCCATATGTCACTGATTTGGATACAGCTGTTGCACACTGGAACCTAGCCATGGAAAATGGATTGGACGACATCTTCGAAAACAACTCATGGCAGATAAACATCTATTACAACGAGGGCAACACGGGTCGTGAGGGTGCTAGCTTGATGGTCAAGTCGGCTCTTGAGGCAATCATTGCTGATCCTGCCTCGACAGATCCTAGCTCAACAGTTACCATCGATGTATATGGTCTTGAGTGGGCGAGCTACCTCTACCAAGTCAGGAACAGGCAATTGCCTATCTTCTTCCTTGGTTGGATGCCAGACTACGCTGACCCTGACAACTACATATCACCCTTCGTCAAGAGTACTGGTACCTATCCATACAGGATGGGTCTAGATGGCTCAACTGGTGAGGATGATGTTGCATGGGCCACTGCTACAATCGATGATTTGATTGCAGAGGCAGCACAGGAGTCTGACCCTGCTACGAGGATTACACTCTACAATCAGATCCTAGATGCTGTCATGGCTCACAACGCATTCGTCTGGACCTCTCAAGGTGTTGAATTCCACGTTGAAGGAGCCTGGATGAACGGGTATGTGTTCAATCCAATGCATGACGAGTACTGGTATCACTACTTCAAGACTGCATAGACATTGCAGTGTAGTAGCTGAAAGTAACTCTATTGCGATAGAACAAAATGCAGACCGGGGTTCTAACCTCGGTCTCTCCCCTTATTTTTCAAGCACTCATTGATTTAAATTATCGCCGAGTTGGAAATCCTTATAGCAAGAATTAGTTGCACAATTTGCAGGTGCCAGATGAGATGCAGACCGCAGAGAAGACCCATAAATTATCAACAATGACTTCGCATCAGATGTTTACCTTATGGTGGAAAGAACCATGGGTGAGAAATCTTGTTCTACTCCTCTCGCCAGTAGGAATCATTGATGCGACTTTTACAATCCTTCTCTTTGGTCAAATAGGTGCTGAATTTGAGTACAATCCGTTTGTTCGTGCAGCAATTCAGAGTGAGTGGTGGGGTGTATGGTTCTTCGTCGATGCGATCTCATTTTTCCTCTTCATTATGATGGCAGGATCATATTACCTACATACACGAAGAAGTCTAATCGATAATAGAATCGGTCTTGTTTCAGGACTCGTTGCCATAAGAGTGGGTTTGGCAGCGCATAATGTCATTCGATTCTTTGGTGTGTTTCCAGCTGTGTTCGGAGGACTTATGATAGGACTATTTACATTCATTATTGTAGACAGTCTGCTTGATAGAACAAGCGATGTAAGCTGGCATGGATTCAAGCAATGGTGGATGCACAAAGTAGACAGGAGACATGATGAAAAGCTTATGAAGAAAGCAAAGAAGCTAAAACCAGGAGATGAAACTCAATTGGTTGAGAAGATTGAGAGAGAAATTGATGCTGAAATAACCGAAGTTGAAGAACCAGTCACCTCAAGCACACAAGGAGTCTGGAGGAAACGTGCGCTATACATTTTGGGAGCTGTTGCACTCTTCATAATCATGCCCTATTTTCTTGTGTTTATTGGAGACCTTACTGGTGTTACTGCATTTAGGGACATTTATGGACCTCTAGTCTTCTGGAATAAATTATCAGCACCTGCTTTTCTAATTGGATTCTTTACAATATGTTTCTTCACTGCTTTCATAATGTACCTAGTCCTTAAATCATTCGAGGTTCAAGAGGGTGCTTGGTAACACTTATTGGTCATTCAAGTAACCCTGCTTCTTTAACGAGTTTTATTAGGAAAACACATCTGTCCCTCGATGGTGTTAGTATGGCTAGGGGCGATCAACTTCTCATTCTGAAGAACCTGAAGGCGTACTATCCTTCCAAGAAAGGATTGGTTCGAGCAGTTGATGATGTTTCTCTTGAAATCAGAGAGGGAGAGTGTGTAGGACTTCTAGGTGAAAGTGGGTCAGGGAAAACAAGCTTGGCTCTAGCTATAATGGGACTCTTTGAGAAAATCGCAAGGTTCAGCGCAGGTGCATCAAAAGATCCTGATCTCCGAAGAGCATTTGATAAAGGTCTTCCCGGCACAACCGATTTACCAGGTGTTCAGGGAAGTGTAATTTTCAAAGGGAGAGACATTATGGGACTATCTCAAGAGGAACTCGCTGCAATCCGTGGGCGTGAACTATCACTTATACCTCAAGGACTTGGTCATGCTCTCAACCCTCAGCATAGCATTGGACATCAAACTGCGGAACCAATTGAGGTACACGATGAGAATATCAGACTAATTGAACTCAAGAGGAAGGTCTTGGAATATCTAGGACTTGTGAGACTGGCGGATGCCAACCTTCGGTTTGTGTTGGACCCTGCGAGCTTCAGTGGAGGAGAGTCACAGCGCATACTCATTGCCATGGCGCTTGTTTCTGGACCTTACATGGTAATCGCTGATGAACCAACCTCAGCGCTTGATGTCACCGTGCAGCGACAGATAATGGAAGTCCTGAGGATGGTGCAGGATGAGTTTGACCTCTCGTTATTATTAATCAGTCATGACGCTGGTGTGGTGGCGGAGATGGCTGATAGAGTTGCAATCATGTATGCGGGTAAGATAGTCGAATTTGCAAATGCAGCTGATATCTTTCATGAACCACAGCATCCCTATACAATGGGACTTATGACTAGTTTTCCCACCATCGCAATGATGCAGATGCGAGCAGGTAAAAGGCCAAGACTACGAGGCATCCCGGGAGACCCTCCAGACCTCACGGATCTACCGAAAGGTTGTGCCTTTCATCCACGTTGTCGTTATGCAATCGACATCTGCAGGGAAGAAGTTCCAGAATATAGAGAGGTCAAACCAGACCACTTTATCAGATGTCACCGTTGGGGTGATATTGAAGAAGAATGAAGTGTGGGCGCCATAAGGCACCCACGGAGATTTCCTTTTACAGGTCTGAGCGTCGACGGGTACAGCGTGATTAGAAGAATACTGTCTTGATTATCGCAATTCCAACCACCGGAACAGTCCCGCATCCATCTACTTGTTTTTATCCTCCCAGCTCTGACAAGTGTTTTGAGAGATACATTACTCGAATAATATTCTTCCGCCACTCTAAAATGAGTCCTAGGCTTTACAGAACGCATCCTGAGAGGGTGGAGGTCTGAAATGACCTCCATAAAATAAATGAATTTGACCAATTCATATTTGCGAGCATGGAACCAACTACTGCTTGCCCATGGTTAGTGCCATGATGGCTTTTTGTACGTGGAGTCTGTTCTCAGCCACATCATAGACTATGGATTTGGAACCATCACAGACCTCATCCGTGACCTCAGCATTTCGATCCACTGGACCACAATGAGTGAAGAAGGCATCATTGGTCTTTGCCATCCACTCTTTTGTAGTGATCCAGTTATCATACTTCGCAGCGAGTTCTATTTCCTTCTTCTTAGCTTCATCGACACCTCTTTTCATCATGTCATCATAGAACCCATCTGTCATCCAGTTTCGGGAGTAGACTATGTCTGCATCTTTGTATCCTTCT
>JAEORX010000225.1 GCA_016840685.1 Candidatus Thorarchaeota archaeon | reverse complement strand
CTGAAATGGTAAAAGGTATGACACTTGATGAAGCAATGAAACTCACTCGACAAGATGTTGCGGATGAGCTCGATGGACTCCCACCAATCAAGATGCACTGCTCCAATCTTGCAGCCGATGCTCTGCATGAAGCAATCACGAACTATCGGAAAGGTAGGGGTGAAGAAGTGCCTGATGAGAAGGAGAAGGTGAAAGAGGAGATTGAGTGTCTCGTTGGGAAAGATGAGTTTCTTGACAAAGGTGTCTATCTGAGTGCAGAAGACCTAGATGAATTCAAGAATCGAAGAACACTGGTTCTCTATTCAGGCGATGAATCAATAGAAACAGCAATCAATCTTACAGAGGTCACTGAACGTGTGATTCTTCTCACTCCAGATGAAACCCTCATAATCAGTCCAGAACTTGCAGAGAAACTGGCGAGCTCAAATGTCAAGGTTTTGTATCAGTCAAAGCTGCTTGAGATTCGTGGAGAGTTTGAGGTAGAAAAGGTATTGATTCTCAATCTTGATGAGGATGAAAAATACGAACTGTTCGTTGACGCAGTTGTGATCATTGAATAGATATGATTAACGACAGGTACAAATGACCTCGATATCCTTTCTCTATTTGTTATGATATCCATCAGAACTGCGACCTCATCAGATATTGTCCTATTGGAGAATCTTTACAGAGAAGAGATTGAAGACAACAAAAGACGTGCTGAGAAATTTGCTCATGATCTTGTTCTGAGATATAAGACCCTCCTGGCAGTAAAAGACAACCGGGTTCGTGGCACAATAACATGGGAACCTAGGGGAGGACTTGATGATGGTGTTGCAGAATTGGTAGGATTAGGCGTTAATGAAAAGTACAGGCGCCAGGGAATTGCTACTAGGTTGGTTAACACCATGGTTGAAAAGTCAACTAATTTCTACACAAACGAGGGTTATTCGTTGAGAGCCATTATACTCTTTATGGAAAGAAGCAATGAAACAGCGCGTAAGTTCTACTCAGCAAACAAGTTCAAAGAGGTTGCAGTTGTACCATCACTCTATCCACATGATGATGCATCTATCTGGTTACGACATCTCTGATAAGTCTCCGGTGAGTCAAAATGTCTGATGGCCCGATGATTGGCACCCTACAGGAAAGGTCGCTCCATGCAAGCCTGAAAGAACTCTATCTTACTGGAGATGCCAGAGCGGAGGTGACGGTCGATAGCTTTGTTGTGGATATTGTGAAGAACGGGTTATTGATAGAGATACAGACTGGCAACTTTGCTAGCATTAAGAGCAAGCTGTTCTCACTTATCAAGAACCATTCTGTAAAACTTGTCTATCCAATACCAATGAAGAAATGGATTGTAAAAGAAACACCTGATGGAGGTAGGGAGCTAAGCCGAAGACTGTCCCCAAAGAAGGGTAGATTCGAGGACATATTTGAGGAGCTTGTGAGGTTTCCAAACTACATCACTCATCCCAACTTCTCGATTGAAACACTATTGATAGAGGAGGAGGAGATACGACGCAATGATGGGAAAGGAAGTTGGAGGAGAAGAGGATGGAGTACAATAGATAGAAGACTAATCGAAGTCTTAGACGCACAGCAGTATCATGAATCCTCTGACTTCTTGCACTTCATACCAGACTCACTTGAGAAACCATTCACCAATGCAGAGCTTGTGGAGGTTCTAGGAATCTCAAAGCGACTAGGACAGAAACTGACATATTGTCTTCGAAAGATGAATGCGCTAAAGGTAGTGGGCAAGAAGGGGAACGCGCTACTTCATGATCTATCTTAGTAAGTCATTTACCACTCATAACCTCACGGATATCCTCAAGGTATTCACTCCCTGGGGTTTCCCAACGATTCAACTCCTGGTTAAAGAGTGCGTAGGGGTGGGAGTCCATACTCATCCTTTCGTCATGGATTGTCTGGATGAAACAGGAGGCAAGATGAGGACGAAGAACATCCAGTCCTCTCAAGATCCCAGTTATGTCCTTAGCATTTAAGGCAAGTCGGATAGCAAATCGTGTTCTTGACTCCATGGTGATAGTCGCTGGAAAAGGAAGCTTGTAGAAAACCTCTAGTGCAGGGTTCTCAGGTTTCTCCAATTCAATGAAACAGATGATACCAAGCTCGTTATCGGTTGCACAAACTGATGATTTGTACCCCTTTATGACTCCTTCATCCTCAAGGCGTCGAATTCTCTTGTTCACCTGAGCTTCTGAAAGGTCAAGGATGTCAGCCAACTTCTTTTGCGTGATCTCTCCATCATCAAACATATGTCTTAGAATCATAATATCATACTTGTCAAATTCAGAGATTCCCTGTACTTCCTCCATCGGAAGTTCAAACTTACTCTTGGACTTCAAGATGTCTTGTATTTGATCTATCCACTGATTCCAATCCCAGACCCAACCGATTCCCGAGCTATAATGCTCATATTCAGCTGGTTTAGAATCAAAATCAGTAATGTCGAAGATAAAGAAGTTGGTGATCAATTCAACCTTCTGCAGTTCCTCCAATATTCTACGGGTGATTCTTGGAGAAGAGAGTGCATATAGTGAGAATATGATGTATCCGTTATATCGTCCGTATGTTGGGCTGTTATAGTAGATTGTATCAATTGCGTGAAAGATATCAGGTAATAATTCTACACCTCTTTTTGTAGCATCAACAAGACAGATGTGCTCACCAAGGCCGAGTTTGCGTTCTAGTGTCGTAACACAAGTGGGACCTAGTACTCCTGTTTCTCGTAAACGTTTTAGACGGTATCTCACAGTCCTCGCAGGGATGTTCAATAGTTCACTGACTTCTTCGGTTGAAACCTTAGGACCAAGCCTATCAATGGCTCCGATTATCTTTACGTCCTTGGGGTCTACTCGAGTCGTTGCAATTCACCCTGATTATGTGGTAATTTATCTTACAATTAAGCTTGGTTTCTGAGCAATTATTCGGTATTGAGGAATGAAGATTCGATGGAGGAATTGGACAACGAATGAAACCGAGGGAGAATCTATGTGTTCTTCAATGCATGTATCTTGCGCTACTGGCAAGATATAAAAAAGGACTTTTGCCAGAAATTCATATGCGAAATGCTAGCTGGCAATATATGGGATTGTGATAGCCAGCTCAAATATCAAGTTGAAGTGTGGTTAAGATGAGTATGCCTGTCAACCTGACAAAGAGTACATTGATAGTGCTTGATAAATTGGACAAAGAGGGACCAATGAGCCCGCAGGACTTGGCCAAATCATCTGGTCTAGCTATGAGAACAGTCACACTGGCTCTGAAGACACTATTAAATGGGAAGTTCTGCAGACGAACGCCGAATCTCTCGGACATGAGGAAACCTCTCTACTATGTTGATGTTGAGAGAGTAAGAGAACTCAGACGAAATGCAGAGATATGGCGGTCAATGGCACATATACATACTTTGAGATAGCAGATTTCAATATGGCAGTAGCCTTACTATGACCAAATTATCACTCTTTACAGAATTCTAGATTCATCTGCAGTCAAAGCAGTTCTTGAGAACAGCATGCATTATCGCTCCCCGCGCTTCGTC
>JAEORX010000050.1 GCA_016840685.1 Candidatus Thorarchaeota archaeon | reverse complement strand
CACCAGCACATGGGCCCATAATGGCTGAAATCTGGGGAATGACTCCACTAGCGAGTGTGTTCAGTCGGAAGATCTTGCAATAGCTTACTAGTGATTTGATGCCCTCTTGTACGCGAGCACCCGCTCCAGCATTGAGACCAATCAGGGGAGCTCCTGCCTCCATGGCTAGTTCCATAATCTTGACTATCTTCTCTCCATACATCTCTGCTAGTGACCCGCCCCAGACTGTAAAGTCTTGGCTGAAGATGAAGACCTTTCGGCCATTAATAGTACCAAAACCTGTGACTACCCCATCTCCAAGGATTTTGTTCTCATCCATTCCAAAGCTCGTTTCGCGGTGAACCACGAACTCATCTATCTCAACGAACGAACCGGTGTCCAATAACTTGTCGAGACGCTCTCGAGCAGTCAATCTTCCCTTCTCATGTTCAATCTTGATACGATCTTCGCCGCCACCTAGTTTAGCCTGTTCTCGAAGCCTTGTAAGTTCATCAAATTTGTCCTTGGTCATGTTGCCAGCACCACTTCGTTTGGTCTTACTGAGTGGTGCTCACCTGTTTTTTCAATCTTCTGTTTCAGAGGGAACTCATAGATTGCAGAGTCATAACTGATAAATCGAGCCGCATTATATAATGCTCTACAATCCATTTCAAATGCGGGTGATTGAAGATTGGCAAAGATGACAGGTGGCGAGGTTCTGACCAAGTGTCTCCTTCAAGAGAGTGTTAGATATGTTTTTGGAGTTCCAGGTGACCAACTCTATCCATTTCTTGATTCGATTCACACCAGTGATGGAATCGATTTTGTCACATTCCGACACGAACAGGCTGCCGCACATGCGGCAGATGCATGGGCGCGCACAACAGGAAACCCAGGAGTCTGTTTGGGCACGGTAGGCCCCGGAGCTGCTGATTTGGTCCCAGGCGTCTATGCGGCATTTGCTGACAGTATTCCGATGATAGTGTTCTGTGCTCAGAATCAATCCTGGCGAATCAACCCGGACCATGGGAGCACTCAGGGACTGGACCAGCTCAATTTATTCAAACCAATCACTAAATGGGGAGCCACCGTCACTCACTGGCAGAGAATCCCACATCTTGTTCATTGGGCATTCAGGGAAGCAGTCTCAGGAAGACCAGGTCCTGTCTTTTTGGACATCCCAGCAGATGTACTCTATTTAGAATGCGAAGAGGAAACATTGGAAGATGGGATTGTCGCTGCTGATAGGTATAGGATGACAAAACCGCCTGTTGGAAATCCTGACTTAATTGCTAGAGCTGCCAAGATGTTGTCAAAGGCAAAGTTCCCAATGGTGCACGCGGGAAATGGTGTTCTCATGTCTGATGCTTCAAAGGAGCTCATCGCCCTAGCAGAGCATCTTCAAGCTCCAGTGACAACATCCGTTGCAGCAAGGGGAGTCATTCCGGAGGACCATCCACTATCACTATCACCTGCGGGTTTCGGAGCTATTGGAGCTCAGTGTCAGGCAGACCTCGTACTTCTTGTAGGAGGTCGTTTAGGAGACCTCGATTTCTGGGGAAGAGCTCCTGGATGGGGGGACTGTGCAAATCAACGATTGATACAGATTGATATTGCACCAGAGATGATTGCGCAAAATCGTGTAGTCGACCTCGCAATCGTTGGAGACGCAAAAAGCACACTGATCGAACTGCTCAAGCACTTTAAGGGTAAACCAAAAGCAAAACCGCGGCTGGAAATGGCAGACTGTCGAGAGGCTCAAGATAACTGGCGGCTAGATTTCATAGAACAAGGCAAGTCGGATAAATCTCCAATCCACCCCCTGAGGATGATTCAAGAGATACGTGATTTCTTTCCACGGGATGCGATCTCCATTGTGGACGGAGGAAACATTGCAGTCTGGGCAATCTACTTGAACAAGATATACGGACCAAGGACATTCCTCTGGCCATCCGACTCTGGGCACCTCGGAGTTGGAACTGGATATGCGATTGGTTCAAAGCTAGCATATCCTGAAAAAGAGGTCTATGTCATATCAGGTGATGGTGCATTCATGTTCAATGCGCAGGAGCTTGAAACTGCAAGACGCCTAGACACAGCATTCACCATAGCCATTGCGAATGATAGAGCCTATGGCATGATAAAAGCTGGACAGAAGGGTCTCTATAACGAGCGATATGTGGGTGTAGACTTTGTTGATGTTCGATATGACAAAATTGCGGAAGCGATGGGTTGTTTTGGTATCAGAGTAAAGAAACCCGGGAACATAGCTCCGGCACTTCAAAAGGCAAAAGACTCCGGCCTCCCTGCAGTGCTTGATATTGTCATCGACCCGGACATCAACCTCAAACCCCCTGACTTTGATTCTGTGGCTTCGGTCTGGCTTGAAGGTTGTCAGCTTCCAGGAGAGGGCTGAATGAAAGCAGCAGTATATGAAGGCAGTCATGAGATTACAGTGAAGGATGTCCCTGAACCGGAAGTCGGTTCAACCGAAGTTTTGGTTGAACCAAAGTACGTAGGTATTTGCGGAACAGATCTCAGCGCATGGGAGTACGGTATGTATGAACCAGGGCTAATCATGGGACATGAGTTTTCAGGGGAAATAGTGGAGATTGGCAAAGATGTGACCTCTTGGGATGTAGGTGATAGGATAGTACCCAACTCGCTTTTGCCATGTGGAAAGTGCTCATTTTGTAAAGCTCAGAAATTCTCGATCTGTGATGACATGCAGATGGTAGGAATCACAATGAATGGAGGATTAGCAGAACTTGTCGCGCTTCCACAAGAAATGCTACATCGGCTACCCAAGACCATTGACGACAAAAAAGGCGCTTTTGTTGAACCACTTTCCATTGCGCTTCATGGATTTAACAGAATAGACTTCAAAAGAGGTAATAGTGTACTCGTACTGGGTACGGGTCCTATTGGTATCTTGAGCCTGCATTTTGCCAAATTGCTAGGAGCCTCAGTAGTATATGCATCAGAGATACGGTCTGCACGACTCGAGATGGCGAGAAAAGCTGGAGCAGACTTCATCATTAATCCAGCTAAAGAGTCGCTACCTCTTCGAATTGAGAGCTTGACAGAGGGAGTAGGTGTGGATGTTGTTGTTGAATGCACAGGTGTACCTGGACCCAGCTCCGAAGCTTTTCAGCTCGTCAAGAGAGGAGGGACTATCCTCATTCTCGGTATAAGTGAAGAACCAGTAGAGGTGGATTTCATGAGAGGGGTGTTGAATGAGCTAAGTCTGAAGTTCAGTTACCTAGGTTACCAAGAATTTCCTGAAGCGATTCGCCTTCTTGCTGAAGACTTGATAGATCCCATTCCAATGGTGACAAGAGTCATATCCTTGGACCGTGTTGTAGAGGACGGGTTTGAAGCACTTACTCGTTCTGATAATCAAGATGTGAAAGTGCTGGTGAAGATTTAGACGGAGGTTGGTTGAATGAGTAAAAAGATGGTTCTTGGTTCAGACGAATACCTGAACAACTTCAAGGAGAAGATTAACAGCGATAAGGAATATGCGGATCTTGCTAGCAACGTGGATGATTCATATACACTTGTTTTACAAGCTGAACCTGACAAGGGGATTGAGGAAACACGAGTTGTTGGCTTCACAATCAAGGAGGGAAAAATGACTGATATCTGGATTGGTGAAAGGGAAACCTCTTTTATTCTCAGTGCACCATATCGAGTCTGGGTAGACATACTCCTTGGAAAGATTGGAGCAAACAGGGCATTCATCACCCGCAAATTGAACATCAAAGGAAACATGCCTAGATTGTTGAAAACAGCAAAAGCAACAGATAGACTGGTTTCTTTGCTACGTGAAATGCCAACAGAATTCCATGGCGACTACGTAAATCAATCATTTGGGTGATCATTGATACTTAGGTAGCACCAACTAATAGACAACAGAATAATTTCAACTAACATATTGCGTTTTAGGCAACAATTGTTCGAGATATCGAGTGGTTCTTGCGTATAGAGCGTGCCTTTTCTAATTTCATAGATGGAAGAAACATGGGAGTATCAACATGGTGACTATTCTATCCCATCATGAAAAAGGAAATGAAACTTCTCAGTTTAGGCAAAAAACAGAAGGCATCTCAAGCAAACCAATTCGCTTGGCGTTCTCGTTTTTCTTCTTGGCACTTTTCTTCAGAGTTGTTGACATATTCGTCCTTGAGATGAATACAACAGACTTTGGGATACTACCCTCCAAGGTCTTCCCTATTCTGTTTATTCTTCTGTATCTTCGACATCGAGAGAAACGGGTCTCATCAATTGGGATTCACTCAGATGACTGGCAAAGAAATGTATTCCTAGCGGTCCTTGCCATTCTCGTTTTCAATGGGATACTCTACTGTGGCGGCTATCTTGTCCTCTTCATAATCAATATTCAACCACAGATAATATTCTATAAGTTAGACTACATTGCCTTCGATCTTGTCTATCAGACCGCAAATGCATTCATGGAGGAGATGCTGTTCAGGGGACTTATGTTAGTCTGTTTCATGACAGTCATGCGTCCCTTGAAAGCAAACCTCCTCCAAGGACTCTTGTTTGGTCTTTGGCATATCGTTTGGCCCATCAATTCCTATCTGGGTGGCTTGATAAGTGCAGGAGCAGCCATTGGTTGGGCCACAGAATATTTTTTCTCAAGCATGATTGTCGGACTTCTCTGGGGCTATATGTTTCAAAGGACTCGAAGTCTCCTGAGTCCAATCTTACTTCACTTCTTCATCAATTTCATCAGTGCATACGTGTTTATCGAGCCTAGCGTATCTCTAATAAAATTGGTACTTGGTCTGGTTGGCTTTTTGTTGACATTTGTCACTGTATTTGTCTTCACAAAGAAGGAAATGAGATACAACAAGAGTAATACGCTAAATGAAGAAGTATCAGGACCGCCATCTCTTGACACGAAGCGATAATTGCTCTTTTATCCAACCGGGATGGACTCCAACACTCTTGGTGAGTGCTTCACACGGGAAGTTATCACACTCGGTACAGAACAAGAGCTGTCTGTCATTAACACAACATCTTCTGATGACACAGCTTGCCCTACTCTCAGTTTCACAACCCTTGCACTTCTCGTTCATATAATATCTACACGACCCGCAGTACAGCAGACAAGGTGTTCCTAGACCATCAAACTCCATATCACAATTACCTCACATTTTTGTTGACTGCAGTCTATATCCTGAAGAATAGACGCTGTTCTAAGCGCAGTCGGTTAAGGTCAATATCGACCTCAGTAAGTCGATCGATATTTGCATAATATAATGGAGCCCGCATGTCCAATAGATTTGCTCTTCGTTTACAAAGTTGGTAGTTTCGTAGTTGTCTCAGAGCATGAGCAACAGTCCTCGGAGCAAGCTTGGACTTCTTCGCAATTTGATTTGGTGTTAGAGGACCTTCAATTACGAGTCTGTCCAAGACTTTCAGTGCGCTCTTCGGAAGTGATCCAACCTTCACCTCAACGCATCTCTCCTTTTTTGTTACACATTAATAGTGTAACAAAAACTAATAAATCTTCTTATTATGTTACACGCATATTGTGTAACAAAATATATAAGTCGAGTCGCAGTGACTATACTATGGCTATCGATCAGGACGAACTAATCCATATTCTAACTGAACAGATTGGACTTACTCCTTACGAGGCTCGGGGTTATGTCGCAGTTCTGTTTCATGGACCACTCTCTCCGAAAGGAGTGAACCAAAAGTCAGGTATTCCACGTCCTAGGGCTTATGATGTTTTGAACAGCTTGGTTGGAAAGGGGTTATTGATGGAGCAGCCTGGAAAACCATCAAAGTACCTTGCAGTAGATCCTGCTATTGGACTAAAGAAGCTCATGGAGGAATTGGAAGATAGAACCAATCGTCAGATAAAGCAACAATGGGGAGCAGTTGAGGAGCTTGTGTCGTCATTATCAGGTCCTTATGCTAGCACACTGGAAGGTGAAACAGAAGAGAATCTTGTATGGGTCACTAGGCGAGATAGTGCCATGATTGCAAGGTACAGTGAGGCAATTCGAAATGTTGACAGAAGTTTCATTATAGCCACAGCTCTGACTAAAGCAACAGGCAAAGAAATTCTGGCCGCAGTCAAGCATGCGTTGAAGAAGAAGAAATCATTTCGAGCCATTCGGCCCATTCATTCTGACTGGTCGAAAAGCGAGCTCGAGATGTATGAGGAATTGATCAATCTTGGGGATGATATACGACACCTTGAATATGACGGTCTTTCTTTTGCCATCTTTGATGAGAGAGATGTCGTGATATGGTTGCCTCCGTATCCATCAACCCGCACTGTGTGGATTAAGTTGCCTCTCCTCGCAGAGATCCTTCTGGGATATTTCGAGAGCCTCTGGAAGAGGAGTGAACCTGCACTTCCCCTAATTGAGATGTTTCTGCAAGAGAAATCTCCATAGTGAGCCTATTATCTATCACCAGGGTGTTGAGTTCCCAATCCAACCAAAGACAAATGCCCATACGAGTTGAATCCCAATCAAGAGATTCACGAGAGCTATTGCTTTTCCTAAACTCACATCGTGTAATTTCCAGAAACCAACGACATAGAGATAACCAACCCATAGACCTGAGATCAAGCCAAAGAAGGGGACCCAACCCAACAATAGAACTGGAGCAGTCGAATAGATTGATACTTTGAACGAATCATTGAGAGTCCCTTTTCCTTGCATCACCTTTGCAAAAGCGTGGAAAAGGATACCAAGCAATGGGAATTTCAGGAAATTTCCAAAGTATGTCAAAACTGCCACCCAAAGATAACGTGAAACTCCTGTGCTTGTTTCAAGTAGGGGAGCCTGGACATACGCACCCATCTGAGCGTTAGTACCTGCATGGACTATATCAGATGGAATATGCAACCAGTTCACTACTGGTGTCAAAAGAGCTAAGATGACATTAAGAACCAGAAAAAATCTGATCATTGGTAAATAGCTTTTTTCATCCTTTTCTCTCTCAAATGCCTGCTCTGGTCGTGCAATGAAATCATACGATTTCTTGAAGTCATCTTTTATCTGCATGCAAACCGCCTCGAGTACAATAACCACACAAAACTAGGATGGATATACATAGGTCGGTTTCGGTTTCAGTATTAATCTCTCGAAAAAACGTTAATGTAACATCTTTCTGATTGTCTACTGAATCTTTCAACTTCATGACCCAAAGCTAATTAGTCACATTCAACATCTTCCTGCATCGACATAGAGAGAGTGATTGTTTGGGGCTGAAAGATGCTATCACAAACTACTTTGCCACACGTCCACGAGCAAAGAAGGTCCTAGGAATAGCCACTGCTGTAGCTGCGAACTTTGCAATGATTGGTTCAGGGTCTGCAGTATTGGCTGTCGCAGCAGGATCGTTGATGCAAGCCCACGAGGATAAGCAGAGAATCCGTTCTGACCAACTAATCGACTTCTTCAAGGAAGCGATTCAAGATCCATCAGTCAGAGATTCCCTCAAGGAGGCTGTTCGAGAGGGAGGTATAGCTGTAGCAGCTCCAGTCACTACTGCAATGAATCAGCTCGGAGCCACTGTGCCGGAAACAGGGCAATTTGTCGACACCATGAAGTCAGACCTCACTGTGGTGTTGCAAGAGTTGGGACTTCTGCAAGAGATGCTCTCTTACTACGAGATTCCAGACTCACGAAAGCGGATTATGAATGTATGGAGGTTGCCTCCCTATCTTGATGATGTGTTGGTGATAGAAGATGCCCGAAGAGCTGTTATTGATTCTGCAGTGAAACATGCAAAAGAGGGAGAGAATGTCGTAATTCTGGGAGCACCAGGTTCTGGGAAAACGACAGTGTTGTATGCCATTTGGAGAGAGTTGGACGAGGAAAATGACACTGCACTTGTCTGGGATACGAAAGACATTGCAAGGACTCACGAGAAAGATGGTGTGATTCTCTTCAGTGATGACCTTCCTGAAACAAAAGAGTTGGCCAAAGCTATTGTAGAGAAGGACATTCATGGAGTGGTCACCACAGCCCGTGAGCAGGAGTGGTCCAGACTTCCAATTGATCTTAGAAGGAAATTCAACCCAATCAACCTCCCGAACATATCTGATGAAGTCATGACCGAGATCACCAAGAACCATCTTGAGAGTCAGGGAATCACATATGCCAAGACTGTTCTTCCAGCGATAGTTGAAAACGCTCGAGGAAGCCCGATATATGTGAGGTATCTTGTGGAAGAGATAAAGACAGAGATCAAATCCGGAGCTGTTTCGAAACTTTCCGTCGACCGAGTGAAGCAAGCGCCGAAAGGAATGACTGACTATGTTGCAGGCATTCTCGCCCGAATTCTCTTTGAACTTGATGGCACAATATACAAGCCTAGAGAAGGCGCACTTCCAGTCATTAAGACACTCCTATGCTTGGCAGACCTGCCCAATTATGAGACCCATGAGGTTCATCTCAATCAGATGTTCTTTGCACTGAAACAACCATCTGACAGCCCAGGACCCTTCAATGCTTTCAAGCAATATCTCTCAAGAGACCCCCGATTCTTCTCCCTGAAATTTATGCATGATACACTTGCTGATGTGCTTCGAGGAAAAGTGGACCATCCGGTCGTGGGTGACATTCGTTTGGTCGCTCAGGAGATGGGAGTGTCTGGAAGACGAAACATTGAGAGTAAGGCACTGGATGAGGGATGGGAGCATGTCAAAGCTGAGTATGAGGTGGATAAAGCAGGTGGACTTGAATCGCTCATCGCCTATGCTTATTTCTCAACAAAGAACTTCGATTCTTCTAGGATTGATGAACTTGCTTTGGACCTTGCTAACCAACACTTGGAAAATCCACTCAGCCAAGCCCTGTTTGCACTTACAGGACCATTATCAAAGGAGGAACTTGAGAAAGCAAGAACGAGGATATCTGCTAAGACTATCAGCGAGTCGGATTCAAAGAAACCAGAGCAGATTCAATCCTATGCCAAATCGGGAGTACCAAAAGATCTTGGAAGAATCATTCAGGAAAGGGTGAAATCAGCGATAGGAGAGGAGGCGGGCAAAGAACTCTCAAAGGGCTTGCAGCAGCTCGGCGACATAGACATCTCAAAGATTATTGACGCTGCAATGAAGGGAGAGAAATCTCTCGAGCTTGAGAAGTTGAAGAAAATCGAAGATTCTTTTGAAAAGAAGAAAATGAAGAAGTCACGTAAATCTACTGATGACCAGACTGAGGATGAAACTCATGGCGAGAAAGACCTATAGAGATGCTCAAGGGTATCTTCGATTTGTCGACTCAGGGAAGCTTGTCCATAGATGGAAGGCTGAGAGAAAACTGGGACGTAGGCTTCAACCTGATGAAGTAGTCCATCATCAGAACGCTATCAAGACTGACAATCGATATGGTAACCTTAGGGTGTATAGTTCTCGCAAGGAGCACCAAGCGCATCACATCAAGAAGGACTGGGAACGAACGAGAAGAAGAAGGACTTTGAAACGTTGAATCAGAAATATCAATTTATTTAAATATCGTAATTAATCGATGATTGATACAACGACTGTGTTGTCAAAACGGATTAGGAAACAGAAATATGCCAGTTGAAGTGTCTAGCTCAGAGCAATCGGAATTGAGAAGAGATCTACCAGCTAAGGATCTAAGCACTTTTGAGAAGTATCTTCCATTATGGATCGCTGTCTGCATGGTCTTTGGGGTAATACTATCTCTTGTAGTTCCTGGAATAAGTGAAGCAATTGACTCTTGGCAAATTGCAGGGATTTCTGTACCCATAGGCATCTGTCTGTTCCTAATGATGTATCCAGCGATGTTAAATATACAAGCCTCTGAGCTGAGGAAACTGAGAAGAAATCCAAAACCTATTGTATTGACTCTGATCTCGAATTGGATTGTGGCACCAATTGTCGGATTCATACTCGCATGGACATTTCTTCCAGGGAATGAACAACTCATTGTTGCAGTAATACTATTGTCTTCAAGCCCATGTACTGCCATGGTGCTTGTTTGGGGGTATCTTGCAGAGGGAAACCAAGAACAGAATGTAGTTAATACAACTCTTAACACAATAACCATTCTTGTCCTCTTTGCGCCACTTGTTGCACTATTCACAGGAATTTCAAACATTCCCATCAATCGTATGTTACTGATTATCTCTGTGTTTGTATTCATTGGATTTCCCTTGGTATTGGGTGTAATCACTCGAAAATCAATAGTGAATTGGAAGGGAAAGGATTGGTTCGAAAATAGGTATCGACCTGCAGTTGGTAATCTCGCACTCATAGCCCTTCTAACAACTCTAGTTGTACTTTTCTCACTAAATGGAATGGTGATGCTGGAAAATCCAGACCTGCTTTTGCTTGTATCTGTTCCACTCTTACTGGGATTTGCCATTGTAGTGGGTTACAACCTCATTATTACACGATTCGCTAAGTTAGCATATCGAGAAGCCACAATTACAGTCATTATAGGTTCTTCAAGTCACTTCGAGATTGCCATCGCAACAGCGATATCGATGTACGGTGTTGGCTCCATTGCTGCTTTGGGAACGACAATGGGTCTGTTTTGGGAGGTTCCGATCATGCTAGGTCTTGTTTACTTAGCCAAGTACTTGAGAAAAAGAGATTTCTGGAAAGGCAATCCTATGTAGGTGGGGATAGTTTATGACTAATGAAAGACTAGATAATTGGAGATTGGACTTCCATAAAGCATTGGGTAATCCTGTCAGGCTTCAGATAGTTGACTTCCTCATGGATGGTGAACAATGTCAGTGTGACATATTTCCAAGATTTGGTCTTGCACAATCGACTGTTTCAGCATATCTTACCAAAATGGTAAAGGCTGGAATCCTTAATTACAGAAAAGATAGGACTCGGAAACTGTATTCTATAGCAAGTCCGGACATCACTAAGATTGTTGAAAAGATCAGGACCATTGCAGAGAAACAGACATCCAAGTAGATCTAGTCGACTAAGATTTACGCTTTACTTCTGAGTTGAGGTATGAGGTTTTTGCAAAGGAGTGATTTTTAACATGCTCAAATGCTTCATTGACACTAAGCTCCCGAAGATCAAAACCAAACTTCTCACAAGCCCAGTCAATCCATGATTCTCGGGCTTCACGAGCGATAATACTTGCAGCAGCAACTGCAATCTCATCCTCAGCTTTAGGACGTTGAACAAGCTCAACCTTACGAAGGTCGATTTTCGTTCTAAGACGTGCCTCAGTCTTAACACGAGCAAATTGGTCAACGACAATCTTGATGGGCTCGTCTTGGGTCCGTATTACTTCATAGATATCTGAGATGACCTTTGTGTGTGCCCATGCCAACATGTCATTCAGGTTCTTGCCTTCTTTACGAAACTCCTCAATTTGGGTGTTGAACTTATCAGGAGAGATGAGTAATGATTCCACCTTGAGTGCATATCGACGCACGGTCTTTGAGAGTTCAGTTATTCGTGAAACTGACATGCTCTTGCTGTCCATGACACCTAGAGCACGCATCATTCCTGTCTGTTTTGGAGTGAGTGCGACAGCTGCCACAGTCAGTGGACCCAACCATTCACCCTTGCCAGCCTCATCAGAACCAATAACGATAGATTCTGTAGTTGATGGGGTCATCCCTATGATTGCATTCTGAACTGCAGCAGTAGAGTGAGGTCCGTTGCTAACGATTTTCCCACTCGTGTAGCCAATGATAGCCTCTCCAGAAAACATTATGCGAAAGGCTTCATACTCACTCTTTGTATCAAGCTCAGATGCATCCTTAGAAACAAGAAGCTGTCTGCGAAGCTCTTCTATCTGTTCCGGATCGACACTAATCACACCTGGTTTCAACTGACCTCTCCAAGATACATCTATGCGTATGTGTATTATATCTTAAGGTAACCTCTAGAATTTCTGAATCTCAACACTGAGTTCCATTGTTGAAGGGTCGAATGAAAAAATGCTAGAGAAACCGTATACAATTGCTGGAACCACTACACATCTGGTCTTTCCTATCTGGAATTCATGATGCATGTGATAATGACCAGATAATAACAAAGAGGAGGCTATGTTCTTCGATGAACTTGGTGAGGCTCTGCTCCCTGTTGATACACTAATCCCTAAAGCAGGAATAATATCAGCTTCATAAAGAGGAACATGTGAGTGCATAATCAAACTTGTTATAACTAGTTCTAGGAAACTCGTATATTCTGTCTTCTGAATGTTCAAAGGGACTCTTGTATGTATCGAGTTTAGAAAGAATCCGAGAGTCGTTTATGTCTGTTAAGACGAGAGCTTCCATCAACTCTCACTCCATGCCTCCTAAATGAGCAACATCACCGCTTACGACTTTCATTAAACCTTCATCAGTTTCCACAATAAGAGATCCGTCTTCTCCAATGTCTTTTGCAATTCCATCAGTGGTTTTTTCATCTTCATATATCCGAACACGAGTGCCCAAGGTGGAACTCACTCTTCGCCACTCTTCAAGAACAACGGCATAGGATGAGTCGTTCTCCACAGCTTGGAGTAATTCATCCATCTCATTCACGATGGAACATAGCAATGCCTCAATCGAGGTCTCTTTCCCCAACTCATCAATGATAGATGTTGTCGGCCATCGCAGGTGTTCAGACATCTCTGAAACTGGACAGTTTTGATTCACACCGATTCCCACTACTATTCGTAGGTGGTTGTCATCAACTTGAATACTCTCGCTGAGAATGCCTGCAATCTTATGCTGTTGAACCAATACATCGTTAGGCCACTTGAGTCGCACATTTTCTACTCCTAAGGATCTGATGCCCCTTGCTACAGCACATGCACTTAGAAGACCTAGAAGAGGTGCTTGTTCTGGTCCAATTCTAGGTTTCAGAGCAATGGAGAAGTAGAGACCACCGATTGGAGAATACCAACTACGGTCTTTTCTACCACGACCTGCTGTTTGCGTTCTTGCTGTAACTATTAGTCCCTCTGATTCACCCTGGACAAGAAGCTCCTTTGTCTTTCTGTTGGTGGAGTCTATACTGTCTATTGAAATCACTCTAGGACGAATGATAGTCGTTTTGAAGCAGTTAAAGTGATTAATCAATCTGATTCACCAGATATTGGAATGATAGCTATTTGAACTAGCGGAAAACCGATAGTAATAGTACATTATGCAGATGAGTGAGTTGTGTTTGGGTGTGGTATTTGGACTGGGTTTTTATTGCTATCCCGCTGCTTAAGATATTTTGAATCATGCCATTCAGTTCTATCCCAAAGACTAGATTAAAACCCATGCGACCAAGAACCAATACAAACCAAGGATGAATGCGATTATCCAGACACCAATAGTGAGAAACATGAAAGGTCGTGTTCTTTTCAATAGTTTCAAGGGCATCCCTTTTCTCGTAAGAAAGAGAATAGCAAGTACAGCCCCAAGTACAATTGCCAAGATACCAATCACATCATGTACAATCTGATACCAAAACGTGAGTGGATTACTTAGCATAATTGATAATCTTTCCATTGCGCGTGGAATCATCCAAATACCGACGGTCAAAATGTGTATCAATACAACGCTATATACCGCCTTGTGGTGGAGCTTGAAGTTCATTCTACGTGCACCATATAACCATCCAATGATTAATACTGCAAGTATAATGAGTTCTAAAACAAGCACAAGATACGGAATCGGGATACCTAAGATTGCTTGCACTGCTATGTCCTCTTTCTATTGTGTTTCAATCTCACTCACACTTCCCATCGTGGTAAATAAACTAGACTTCAATGTTGTTCCCCTCCCTTCATGCGCAGACACGATTGCGGAACCAATCATTCCCCATGGACAAAATCGAACATTCAGATTCTGGTAAGCGTCAGATTCATGGATTCTTGAGAAGGCGCAGCCATTTGTGGCAACTGTGATCTTATCGCCCTGAACTTTTGTACGAGCATATTTCACAAATCCGTGTTCGCGAATATAATTTGCATATCCATCAAGTTTCTCAGCTAGAGAGAAACCTGGGTCGAGCAGATACTCAGGGAGATATGCGGCGAGAATGTCAGATATTCTGATGAACACATAATCCTTGATTGCAGCATCTCCAAGAATATCTATGAAGACGCTTTCATAACCAAATATCGCTGCACGAAGTTTCCAAATCTCCTGCATTGTAAGCCCTTCTGTTGAACCACTTGTCTGTGCATTTTCCACCTTCCTATGAAAGTCAGCCAGGAAAACCTTGAGTTCACCTACAAGTGCATCAGCTGATGTTTGTCCGGAGAAAATCTCAGGGAGAAATTCTTGGACATAATAGACCATTCGGGGAAGAACATGCTCATCAAGAACATTAGGACCAATAAGTTCGGTTCCTACGGCATCATAGGCATCAAGAATACCCATGTAGAGGAAAACGGCCTCGAGTTGTTGTTCATTATCTTGTAATTGGAATTCAGTGCTCATGAGCAGAACCAATTAGGTGTATGTCTATGCTGCTTATATTTATCATCCATGGTCAATTATAAGCTAGGAAGTTTATGTAGCTCGAATAATGTCATACCGCTTGTACTGATCAAAGTAATGCACCAATCTCCTTGACCACTGGTTCTTGCAAAGAAACGTTTGTAAGGTCTGCGAGTGAGGGATTTGAACATCGAATCTATACTCTTGATAAGTGTCGAAATGAATACAATGGCTTTCTGGGTAACATCTTTCCCACGTTTCTCGCTAATTCGTCCTTCAGTTGAATAGATGAGTTTTCCCACTAGTGTTTCATCAGACGTGAGTGCAATCTCCTCTTCAAAGCTGTCCGCATAGCATATTGTTGTTGCAGCCTCATACACATTCTCTTTGGGTATACGCATGGCTCCACTGGCTACACTGAGAAGACGACCGCCATTACATGCAGCCACTGAATAGTCATCAGATTCAATAATAAAGTAGGAATATCTTTTGCCAATTTCTAGACTCTCAAGCACCTTATTCAAAGTCGAGTGAACCAGAAGGAACTCTCTCACCTGTGTCTGTTTGAACAATGGTTTTGGTCTGGAAAAACTTGTGATGATTGAGTTATCGTTGGAATCCACAAGGAAGGCCAGAGGAATATCGCTTCGGCGTTCTAGCGTTTCTATAACAATGGACGACAGCTGTTCGTTGCTAAAGAGCTGAATAGAGATTCTCTCAATATGATCTTGGATCCTCTCCTTCTCCTCGGGCAATAACTGCTTTCCTTCAGTTTCAGGCATTTTGAAGTCACGGAGAAAGCCCATTATCTTTTCCATTGCCTCACGAGCCAGATTTTCAGGAGCAATCCTGTCAAAGACACCTACTAGGACTCGACTAGAGTCAGGACATTGAAGATATAGAAAGTACTCATTCCCAGTTGAAAATGACTCTAGTGCATCCGAGCGTGTATGAGTGCTAAAATCTTGAATTGCAGAGAGAAATCCCGAGGAGAGGACTGCCTTATCATCATCATAGGAAGACTGGTCTCTGCTATAGTGGTATTGCAAAACACTGCGATCAATGAGGAAAATCTCTCTAATCATTCTAAGGCTAGCATGTAGGTGTACCATATGAAGAAAGCGGTTGTAGATTTGATATGGGAAAAGGATTATCTGAGCTTAGTGTTTCCCTAAAGAGAATGATGGTGTTTATGATGAAGAAAGGGATGACAGTGCCTGTATTAGCATTTCTTGCTCTCATGGTCTTTTTTCCAATTATGCAGGTTAATGCACACAATCCTTCCTCCATGAACCTCTCCTATGATTTTGGTAATCAGGAGTTAACAGTTCAGGTATATCATAGTGTGGCTGATGTTAATACTCATTATATCTATCAAGTTGTAGTTGAGAAGGACTCTGTTGTAGTTCTAACGAAGGATTATACCAGCCAGAATACAACATCCAGTATGTCAGCGATATACAGTATTGAAGCAGCTCATGGCGATGTGCTTCGTGTTACAGCGAAATGCAGTGTATCAGGTCAAATGACAGAGGAAGTTACTGTCGTAGATCCGGAAAGTACAGACACAATCCCAACCAATGGTGGCGGGATGTATTTAGAGATGACAGTAATTATCGCAATAGCCATCTTAGCCATTGGAATTGTTGCGGTGGCATTTACAGTTCTAAGACGGAGATAGCTTTTGCATCTACAGAATCACTTTCCTGGAATTGTAAAACCACTGTTGTTGAGGTCAATCAGCAAGGCTAAATCGGATGAGTGGGGACTCTGTAAGTATGAAGACCATCGATCTACGTAGCGACACAATCACTCAGCCAACTGACGAGATGATTGAAGCCATTGTTAAAGCACACAAATCCGGAAGGTTCGGTGACGATGTTATTGGCGAGGATGAGGTAGTAAATGAGCTTCAGGAGAAGGCTGCTAAGATACTTGGGAAAGAGGCGGCCCTCCTCGTGACATCAGGCACCCAAGGTAATCTCATCTCTCTTTGTTCCCAAACGAGCAGGGGTGATGAAGTGGTGGTAGAGAAGCAGTCTCATACATTCATGTTCGAGGCTGGTTCAATGGCTTCTATAGGAGGACTGTATCCGAAACCTGTTGAGGGAGTGAGAGGTTACATTCTTCCAGAAACTCTCGAGTCGGTCATTAGTCCTGATGATGCACACTATGCAAGAACGAGGATGGTGGTCTGCGAGAACACTCACAATTATGCAGGAGGCACGGTCACTCGACCGGAGCAGATTAAGGCACTCGCATCGGTGGCACATGATCACGATCTAAAAGTCCATTGTGATGGAGCCAGGCTGTTTAATGCATCTGTAGCTTTGGGCATTCCTGCAAGGAAACTTGTCGAGGATGTAGACTCAGTACAGATATGCCTGAGTAAGGGTCTCTCAGCCCCTGTTGGGTCGATAATAGCAGGGTCTACTGAGTTCATTCATGCAGCGCATCGCACACGTAAGAAGCTTGGTGGCGGTATGCGTCAGGCAGGGATTATTGCGGCTCCAGGAATAGTTGCACTTGAGAAGATGGTTGATAGACTCAATGAGGATCATGAGAATGCAAAACTTCTCTATGAGAGTATCAAGGACATACCAAATCTCGTCATCGAAAAGCCTGAAACCAACATCCTGTTTCTTGGACTCCAAAACCTCAACATCAATCAAATGCAATTAGCAGAAGAGTTAGCGAAGGAGAACATCAGGGTCTATGGGGGATATGGTGTCAGGACTAGAATGGTCACAAATAGAATGGTACAACGCGATGATATTGACCATGTGGTAACTGTACTCAGACGACTGCTCAAATAGAAACTAATGTCTACAACCTCTTTTTGGCGTCCTCGATCATCTTTGTAATGTGGTCACTCCATGTTGGTTCTAGTTGACGAGCCTTCTCAGCGCAACCGATGCATTCACCGTACTTCTCCATCTTGTACAGTAATCGACTCTTATAGAACCATGCGTGAGCATATGTTTCACTCAGTTCTATTGCCTTGTCGTAAGCCTTGATTGCATCCTCATACTGTCCGTTAGCCTCATGACTCCTGGCTTTCCTATAATATCCATAGCGTGTCCTTGGACTTTTCTCAGACACTTCCTACGCACCTCCGAAGTGCTATACTATAGGGAAAATAATCAGATAAGGTTTACACTTTTCCATTGATGATTTGATTGAATCATGATGGTTCTTGACAGAGCTCGAGGAGGACACCACCTGATGCTGCAGGGTGAATGAAGGCTATACGCATATTATGTGCTCCAACTCGTGCCTCTTTGTCAATTAGACGAGCTCCTGCATCATGATGTCTTGCCAATGCGGTGTTGATGTCATCGACCTTTATAGCGATGTGATGGATCCCACTCCCTCTCTTCTTTAGAAACTTCGCGATTGGACTGTCTTCTGAAGTTGGTTCAAGAAGCTCTATCTGACTCTCACCAATCTTGAGAAAGGCTACCCGAACCTTCTGCTCGGGAACTTCCTCAGAACCAGTATATTTGAGACCAAGAATGTCCCTGTAGTATCCAAGCCATTCCTCGATGCTTTCCACTGCAATTCCGATGTGATCAATTTTCTCTATTGACATGACTTACCGCACCTCTATAGAATGTCTGGTGCCTTGTATTCACCAAAGACCTCTCTTAACACTCCGCATATCTCACCCAAGGTTGCATACGCTTTCACTGCTGTAATTATTGGAGGCATGAGATTGGTGTCACCCTTGGCACTTCTCCGCAGCTCATCAAGTGCTGTTTTTACCTGACCATCATCTCGTTTTTCTCGCACTTTCTTCAGCTCAGCCAGCTGTTCTTTCTCTGCCTTGGGATTAATGCGTAGATAATCGAACTGCGGCTCTTCATCAACAGTGAACCTATTGACACCAACCACGATTCTTTTTGTTGCATCAACGCTCTTCTGGAACTGATACGCAGCCTCGTGGATCTCAC
>JAEORX010000049.1 GCA_016840685.1 Candidatus Thorarchaeota archaeon | reverse complement strand
TCCCTCAGGAGGGATGATGGCACCAGAGCTCACCCTCTCACCAGTGATTGATGAGTAGACTCTTATCCGTATGCCTCCAATATCATCGGTGAGGACGATATGATGTTGTTCTGAGTCTAGTTTAAGGTATGTTCCCGGGTCGACCGGTTTCAGGTTCAGAGCTCAGGCAACTCGTCTGCTCTCTCTGAAAACAATGCCTTCTCTATCTCTAGGGTCTGCCTCGAATGTGATGTTGAGCCGTTTTGACTCATGTTTTTTTAATAAAAAGGTGTTCAGAGCATCGAATTATATATTAAGAAAGTAATATCACACTGGGGATTTCGAATGAATCGGACAGCTGCTTTGCTGCTGATTGGGCTAATAGTATTAGGAAGTGGAGGTGTTATCCTCATTGAGATAAATCGTATAGTCCTCAACGAGGAAGATGGTACTCAAGAGATTGGATTGTTGCCGGACCCTGGGTTTGACTTAGATTTTAATCTATTCCAAAGTCAGGCAGCACAAGTTACCATCAGATATAACTCGACCGCTGAAGCAGGAGTTCGTGAGGTATGGCCAATGATATCGTATCGTTTTCCCGGCAGGATGGTTCTTGAAGCTGTTACTAGATATATCAACGAGTCTGAAGTATCATTTACATTAGGCTGGGAGAATACATCATATGCAAATATCTTTGTGACTGGATTTGTCGTGAGGGTATTTTACTACGGGTCGGATGTTGTACAAGTGAACTATACGATAACAATTCTTGGGGATCCAAACACTGTATATGGTATTGCAATGATTGCGATATCTGCGATACCATTTTGGAGCATGGTCATAATACAAAGAAAGGAACCATCAGCGGTTTTCACTGAAACAGCAACTGGTTGAAACATGAGTGGACGGGGAAGTATCACCATGGAAAAACGAGACCTCGGGATATCCATGAAGAATATGAGTTACAGTGCGTTCCGTGTCTACACACTCTTGCTTCTTAATATCGATGATAACATTGGAGTAAGACAGATTCAGCGAGCTGTTGGTTTTAACAGTCCAAGTAGTGCTATATTTCAACTTGAAAAACTGATGGAAATGAATCTCGTAGAGCGGACTAGTGATGGTTATTACCGTCTGAAGAACCATCGGAAAATTGGACCACTCCGAAATTACATCATTATTGGAAAAAGATTGATACCTTGGACGCTTCTGAATGCTTCAATAGTTTCTATTGTAACTGTGATTTTCCTCATATACTTCATACAATATGGCACACCAGAAGTTGTTTTCGCCCTGGTGCCATCGATTCTTGCATCTTTCGTTTTGATGCTAGAAGGCGTTAGAATTTGGAAGGCAAGACCGGTTTTCAATTCTGAATCATGAAGAAATCCACTAAATGAGACAGAAATATGGTGATTTGAGCAATTGCTGTTGGAAGGAACTCATCATCCTCAATTAGTAGAGTCCCATGGCAAATATTCATAGTCCCATATTTCTGTCGCTATATTTACTATAATCGAAGAATGTCCTTCTACGTGATTCTGTACCAACAGTCTTTTCGAGGATTTTTTGTATTCTATTAACTATAAAGCCCTTTTTTTCGAATCTTCATATATCTAGATTCATTAGATCCGTAGCGGAAGCTGCGGATGGAAGAGGTCGAGAGTCATTCTCGTCTTCCATCAATCACCTCCTAAGATTTCTACTTTTTAGAGGTAGAAGCAGCTTGTTCCTGCTCTTCGGAGTGGGAAGAGGTACGGGCTTTACGGGCGGGGTTGGCTAACGGGACCTTTCCCGAGCCGCTCACTGTTGAGCACCCTTTCTCTTTTGTAAAAGTTAGTTATGAATGAGTTGACTTTCTATTCATCTGAAAGGAGGAACTTTCGAGGCTGATCTAGTCTGTGAAACTGGTGAGTAATATTCAATACCAAATGATAGAATGTGACACTAGGTGACGTTGTGGTTAAGGAAAAGGAGTCAGAAATAGACACAGAGCCTACTGAAGATGAAATGAATGAGTTTCTTGGAAAGCAGGCGGGCTTGATGTGGAAACAGATTACTAACTACGTAGATGAGAACTACGAATTTGAACCTGTAAGAGAGAGGGAAGGGTTGGATGCTACAATCCGATATAGAAGAAGTGGCAAGACACTACTGACATTCTATCCAAAGAGGAATGAGCTGACAGTTCTCATTATATTTGGAAAGAAAGAGGTTGAGAAATTCGAGAACTCTAGGTCCGAATTTAGTTCAGAACTAATTGATATATTCATGAATACAAAGCAGTACCATGATGGTAGATGGCTACATGTCAGGATACCACCCTTCAGGCACTTCGAAGATATCAAGAAACTTCTAATGATAAAGAAGAAACCTAGAGAGGTTTCTGACTGAACTCTCGATTCAATGATACTCTTGGTACATCTGTCTATCTGTTTACTCTAACTCACAATAATTCTCGACTGAGGATGGAAAAGGATGAGATTCCCTCGTCTTCCATCAATCACCTCCTATGTTTTCTACTTCATAGACGTAGAAGCAGCTTGTTCACAATCCTCTGGATTGTGTAAGAAGTACGGGCCTTCGACGGCGGCGTTAGCAACGGGACCTTTCCCTAGCCGCTCACTGTTGAGCACCCTATCTCTTTTGCACAAGTCAGCTATCTAAGAGGCGATACTTACGGAGTAGTATACTTATGGTGAGTTATTCTGCTGTTCACATTTAGTTCTAGTTCAGCAGCCCGAAGTATTGCAAGAGATTATGACATCTCGGAAGTGACCTCTTTTGGTATCGCTTTCAACTTGAGTTGCATGCCATCGACGCAAACCTATAATCTTAGCAACAATCCTTCCTGCAAAGAAGCCAATAACAAAGCCATATAGGACCACCATGCCCAAAGTCAAGGACAATCCACCGCTTCCACCAAGTGCGACAGTGAGAAGCGCCCCACCAGGTGCAGCCAGAATTACAAATGGTGGGGCATATAGAAGCAATGCATGCGCGAAAGAAACACGAACCGATCCATCTGTTCTCACTTGCCTATTAATAAGCAAAGTCAGAAATATGTTCGTCACAAAGCCCAAAAAGCTGAGAGCTAAGTAAATCAGAGCCATACTCACATTATCAAGTCCAGGAACCCAGTTTGATTCTTGTGGAGTATAAAACGTGTAAAAACTAGCAAAGAACAAACTAATCAAAGTCACTGATGCCTCCTCGACATTAAGTAGGTAATATCCTAGGAAACGTGTGAACTCGTATGTTTTCGGGACCGATTGTTGCTCTTCCGTGGATATGGTCATGAGTTTCTCACACTGCTGTTGATTACACAGAACCTGCTAAAGAGTATGATCGAATCCAGAGATCCTTCCATCCTCCGTAGGAGCATGATACCCATAAGTCTGGCCAGAAATATGAGTAGGAAAATCCATCACCTTGTTCAGCTTGGAGTACAACAGTAAGCCACCATACCAAGAAGAATTGATAAATCCCCAAGACTAGCAAAGTAGCCGATATGACAGCAGCTGCAAAAACAGCTAGTACTGCCGCAGCAGGTATAAAACCAGCGAAAAGTGCGAAACCCGCTGTAACAGCAAACAAGATTACTCTCCACAAGCTTGCTTCATCTATAGCTGCATTAACCTCACTTTGTGAGTGATGAGTTAACATATAGCGCGATCCACCAGCTCTGTAGTACCAACCGAGGTTCCACTGCTCAGGATGATACAATGAGTAGTAGTAGTTGTCCGGATGTTCGTAGTCGACCGATCGTTGTGTGCTGCCAGGCGCCTTAATCATCTTGAATCCATTCCACCAATAGTACGTGAATGTTCCCCAATCCGATGAAGGTATAGCCTGTTTAACTGGTTCAATAATGTCCTCCAGAGTGTCCTTTAACATCACCAGGTCTGATAGCTTGTCCACCATTTCTGAGGTTTCACTGGTCAACACGCTATCATCTTCATCAAATGTAAGAAACTCCTGAGTATATCTTACCATCAACTCGGCTTGTTCAATGTATGTTTCCCCTGAAACAACAATCTTCATCTTTGTTCCTTCGTATTCAAAGGAACATTCTCTCTCAAAAGGCCCAATATTGGGACTATGTCCCTCCAATATTGGAACTTTGGAGAAAGCCTCTATTCGTTCTGATTCAGAAGCAACTGGTATTGGGGCTATAAACGCTGCAAACATTAACAAAACCAATACAGTGACTACTGAAATCCTAACTATGTTACGAAATCCCATCAAAGTCCCTCATTATATTTTAGTAACAAATTGATATAAAAACAATGGTTCGATTTTCACGATTTAAATTGTGAAACAGCTTGTTTCACAATCCTTCGGGATGCAGGTATGAAGTAGAGGCTGACGGGGTCAGGTGAACAGGGAACTTTCCTCTTTCTGACACTGTTGAGCCACCCTTTCATTTTGCATCAGCCAATTTAATGCTATACGATTACTTGGTTAATCGATAGTAGTGGTCACAGCAATCATCTCCAGTCATGAGCCGTTTCGTTATTTTGAACTCCATGTCTGGATTGAATCCTGCTACAATGTGCGGGTCGGTACTACAGTGAAAAATCAACCCATACTCAGGCTTCCCAATCTTGCGATATGTGTCAGCCATCGGACATCTTGTGCAATGGATCTGCGCTGATTCTTCAGTTCTCTCTACAGTGAACTCACCGCCTACACCCTCAAAGGATTTCCACAGTGTGTCAAGAATACCTTGGATGCTATTGTCCTTTCTCTCTTCTTCTCTCTCTTCAGCAATCTCTGCCCACATTTTCTCAGTATTTTCAGCGATAATCTCCAGCACTCTTTTCTCAGCCTTTGGCCCAAACTCCTTCTCATACTTCTCAAGTAAAGTCTTCAGCATCTTTGGTTTTGAACGAGCAGCCCTGATATCGCTGATTAGTTCTCTCAGTTTATCATCATTTATATCCAAGTCTTTCATACGCACATCTATATTTAGCCAACATAAAAGAAGATAGTTCCAAGCAGAGTCACTGACTCTTGCAAATGGTGGATACAGCTTGCTCTGTCCTCGGACAGAGAGAGGTGCAGGCTAACGGGACCTTTCCCTAGCCTTGTATTGTTGAGCCACCCTTTTCATTTTTCATGAATAGATACAAAAGCGAGTAGTTATCGAAATTGATGGAGTTTATATGTATTCATATACATATGTATGAATGATGGAAATGGCGAAGAACATAGCAGTGGCTGACGATGTGTATGAAGAACTTAAGCGTCTTAAGAGAAGAGATGAGAGTTTTAGCGAATATCTTCGAAGGCTCATCAAGACGCGACGTGCGATCTCAGACCTTGCAGGATCTGCAACCATGAGTTCTGAAGAATGGATGAGAATGAAGGAACTAAAGGTGGAACAGGCAGCGCTTGATGAGGAGAGGTCTCTCTCCTTGCTCTCTCAACAGACTGAGGGATGATACCATGCCCCTCTTCGATACAGGATATCTCATCGATCTTACAAATGGAGATCTTGGTGCTGTGACGAAGGCAAAACAGGTTGACTCTGGTTCTGATTTCAAGGCCATCTCTGTGGTGACAGTTCATGAATATCTTCGAGGAATATTTTATCATCACATGGACAAGAAGTCACTGACATCTAAATTGAGTAAAGCCCTGATTGACCTTGCACATTTTGAACAACTAGACTATACTGCTGAGGTGGCTCGGGAGGCAGCACGAATTGATGCTAGTCTATTTCGTCAAGGAACAAAAATTCCTTTTGCGGATGTCATCATAGCTGCAACAGCCAAACATCACAATCTTCCTCTCATCACTCGTGACTCCCATTTTGCTTCTGTTGCTGAATTAATTGTGATAGACTATTGAAGTGAGTGAAAGCGATTGCTTAGATTATTCACGTTCTAAAGCGGAGGCTGCGAATGGAAGAAGTTGAGAGCTCCTCAACTTCCATCAATCGCCTCCTAAGATTTCTATCTCTTAAAGGTAGAAGCAGCTTGCTTTGCAGTCCTTCGGGGCTGCAATGGAAGTACGGGTATAACGGGCGGGGTTGGCTAACGGGACCTTTCCCGAGCCTTGCATTGTTGAGCACCCTTTTCATTCTACAATAGCCGTTCTCAGAGGAGATGACTCTCTATATCATCAACGCAAAGGCAAGCCCTTCTTTATTTTTCCAAGTTTGTACCTCAAATTCTCCAGCATCGCTTGGTAGTCTATTATTCGTTCTTCGAAACTCTCATCATTGTCAAAGTATGATTCACCGAACTCCTCGGTTTCAACAACAAAGATCAGAACTCTACAAGTTTATATGCTTAAGTGGTTACTGAGTTACTGGGTGTTACCAGTGTCCACTGTGAAGTTTGATCTCAAGGACGACTTGGAAGAGTTACAGGCTCGTCTTTATCTTGACACGCGAAAGCGTCTAACGAAGAAGGAGATACTGGAGATTGTGTTCAGAATTGGTCTTGAGAACTATGAGCTGATAGTCAATGAGGTGCGACTGATGGACTATCCTCTAGATGATGATATCATTCAGAAAGTCCTCTCCTTGGCAGAGGATTTGGGGCCTGGAAGTGAAGATCTCTCATCGAGAGTGGACGATGTGGTCTATGGCGGTGGCTCCATGTGACAGTCCTCATAGATAGTAATGTCATCATTGCACTATTGAACACGAGGGACAGGAAACATCCAAGAGCGAGAGAGCTTCTTACGAGGCTCAAGGACCAAGAGTATGGAATGAGGCTCACGATTGACTATGTCTTAGACGAAGTGCTTACAACCCTTTGGATGCATACCCAACAGAAGAACATAGTGACTAAAGCACACACCCTAATTCGTCGTACTCCTGAATTCATCAAGTTTGAGTACGTAACTCCTGGAGTCTTAGACCTCGCGTGGGAGAAATGGGAACACTTTGCCAAGTGGCCTGAAAAACCCCTGAGCTTTACCGATTGTTGCATTCTAGCATTCATTGATGCTTATGATGTTGGATATCTAGCCACGTTTGATTCTGACTTCGCAGGTCTCTGTCAGCTTGCATAGTAATCATGAAATGAAGATGTTATTTTTTGAACAAGATCTTCGTGAACTTTGGAGTGATTAGGTCAAGTCCATCAACATTTGCAATTGAAAAACTCATTCTGTAGCGGAAGCTGTGGATGGAAGAAGTTGAGAGTCATTCTCGTCTTTCATCAATCACCTCCTAAGATTTCTACTTCTTAGAGGTAGAAGCAGCTTGTCTTGCGTTCCTTCGGGAATGCAAGAGAGGTACGGGCTTTACGCGCGGGGTTGGTTAACGAAACCTTTCCCTAGCCGCTCACTGTTGAGCACCCTTTCTCTTTTGCATTGATTTCTCGAACTAGAATGATCTATTTTTACATGAACTGCGATACTATTTATCTTGATGAGCATCAGGTAGACAATAGGTCATTGAAATGTGTACCACACTCTCACCTATCATGTTCACAGATCGCCTCGTTATTCGTTCTTATTGTCTAGGCGACGAGAACTGGTACTACAAAATGAGTCTGAGAAACCATGCGCACCTAGAGCGATACGAACCAGAAAATCCAGCAAGAGCAATCAAGACTCAAGAAGACGCCAAGAAGATGATAGCCAATTTTGTAGATGATTGGCAGAAAGGACATCATCACTTCATGGGAGTTTTCCTCAAAGAACCTGAGCAGTTCGTTGCTCAAATCTACATTGGTCTTGTGAATCGAAACGTGAATGAGTTTGGGATTGGATACTTTTCAGACGTTGAACATGAGGGTAAAGGATATGTGACAGAGGCAGTCAGAACAGTAGTTAAGACGCTTTTTGAGAGCCTTCATGCCCACCGGATTCGCATTGAAACTGATGATACTAATCTAAGAAGCATAAGAGTTGCAGAGAGGTGCGGTTTTATGAAGGAAGGCCATATTCGAGAGAATAAGAAAAGCCCTGACGGGACTTATTCTGGTACATTGTACTATGGACTGTTAAGAAGCGAGTTTCAATCACGCTGAATCAGACTATCCGGATGGTCGGATGAACAGAGAATTACCCTGCCCTCACCTGTTGAGCACACTTTTCATTTTTCACCAATTCAATCTTATGAATGGATTATCTGCTTTTGATTCACTTATCTTACGGTATCTATGATGTTATAAGTAATTATCAACATTATAAGTCATGATAGACATGGGTGAAACAACCACTATTCCACTGACAAAAGAAACTCGCGATCTCCTGAAGAGATATGGTCAGAAGGGAGAAACCTATGACGAGCTGATTCGCCGACTCCTTCAGATAGCTGAGCAGGTAGAATTCGCTAGAAGACAGAAACGAATTCTTGAGGACGAGGAGTTCGTGCCCCTTGACCAAATATAGAGTCCTGCTTTCCCAGACTGCAGTTTCACAGTTGAGTCTGCTAGATGCAAAACAGAAGAAGAGAGTCAAGGATGCATTAGCTGAACTAGAGGACAATCCTTTCAGAAGAAGGTCCGGTTCAGATATCAAGAAGCTTGTGACTCCAGATGAACCATCTCTTTACAGACTGCGCATTGGTGACTATCGAGCAATCTATTTTGTTGTAGAGAACGAGGTCAAAGTGACTGAAATAATCCATAGAAGTAAAGGGTACAAGTGGCTTGAGTAGATGACTATTCCAATTGGTAAGAAATAGAGGCTGACAGTGTCGGGTGAACAAGTAAATAAATCGAATCCTTATTCATTACTGTTAAAGGACTTTATTCTTCTCATTTTGATGGATGATGTCATAGTAAACAAGAAATTAGAAACGAATGCCAGCAAGAGGGATGAGTAAGAAATGTTGGAGATTCTGGTCGTTGTTCTGACCTTCATTGTTGCATTATCCATGACCTTGGTTGGGAAGGGAGGCGGCAATTTCTATGTCGTGATACTAGTTTTTGCCGCTATTCCAATGCATGAAGCATCAACAACGGCTCAATTCATTCTCTTCTGTGCTTCTTTTACAGGAATGATTGTTTTTAGCAAGAACAAAGCTGTAGCTTGGAAGTTAGCCATTCCTGTTGGTGCTTTGATTGCATTCTCAGCATTTGCAGGTGGTTTCTTGTCATATTTATTCGAAGAAGTTGCTTTGAAAGTGGTCTTTGCTCTATTACTCATTTTTGCAGGGTTAGTGATGCTTGTGCCTTATACTCTCCATAAGACTGAGGCGCAAAAGGGCCATTTTGGCTACATTACACTCACGACTAATATGGGTGAACTCTTCCTCAATCTCAAGATTGTGGTACCAGTAACCCTGCTGACTGGTTTTTTCAGTGGCATGATCGGTGTTTCAGGAGGGTCCTTTCTTGTACCTATGCTTGTCATTGCCTGTGGTTTGCCTATGAGAGCTAGCGTGACCACTGCAACACCTTTGGTTGCCACCTCAGCCCTAATGGGCTTTTCAGGCCATGTGTTTCAGGGTCACTTCAATCCATACTTGGCATTGCCACTCGCAGTCGTGACCGTAGCCGGTGGCCTTTTGGGTGGAAAGTTTGCCTTGAAATCGAAACCAAGGAATCTCCAGCTGCTGTTTGCAATCACAAATATTGCTGCTGCATTCTTTATTGTGCTCAACCTTTTCAGTATCTTTGCGACTTAATCTACGATGATAAATCGAATTCAAAAAGTATGTAAAAAGATGGAAAGACAAATGAAAGATTTGACGGACATATTGAAGAACTGCACTTTGGAGTTATTTTGGGAAAATCTAAACACAAAGCAACCCCTCAGGAAATTGCAGAATTTCAAGAATTGCTCTTATTGGATGTTCGTTCGAGAGAAGAATTTGCGTCATTGGTGGGGTTGGCTAACGGGACCTTTCCTTAACCGAACTCTGTTGAGCCATCCTCTCATTTTGCAGTAATCAATCATGAATGAGCTAGTTCTCTATTTCATCAACACGGAGGTAACCCCTTCTTAATCCCCCTCAGTTTGTTCCTCAAATCTTCCAACACTAAGCAAGTTTGTATCGATGCAATTTGACAGAAATTAGTAGATAGGAAAGAAGTAATATTGATTAGATTTGACAAATTGGCAGGTTAAGAACAAAATGGTAACAGAGGAACATGAATGGTTCAAAGAAACATCTGAGTCTACACTAAAGCATTTCAGTAGTTCAATGGATGGTTTAAGTGACCAAGAAGCTGATAGGAGAATAGACGAGTATGGGCTCAATGAACTAGAAGAAGTTGGACGTATTGGGCCTCTTAGAATGTTCCTTCAACAATTTGCTAATCCTATGGTCATAATCCTCCTCTTTGCAATCATTTTCTCGATTGCTACAGTATCATTACACAGTAGTCATGAAGCAGAAGGTTTCATTGATGCCATTGTCATTTCATCTATTGTTCTTATCAACGCCATATTTGGCTTTGTCCAGGAATATCGATCTGAACAAGCTTTGGAGGCCTTGAAGGACTTATCCGCCCCAAAATCTGTTACGAAACGCAATGGTGAATGGAAACAGATTGACGCCCGTTTCATTGTTCCTGGAGACATCATCTCTCTTGAAGCTGGAGATATTGTTCCCGCAGATGGAAGAATATTGAGTCTAGTTGGTTTAGAAACTGATGAATCAACACTCACAGGAGAATCACTTGCAGTCCATAAGAGTAGCAAAGTGATAACAACTGAAAAGCCAGCTCTTGGGGATATGACGAATCTTGTATTTCAAGGCTCAGTTGTTACATCAGGAAAATGTACAGCAATAATTACATCAACAGGTATGAAAACTGAATTTGGAAAGATTGCACAGATGGTGCAGGAAAGCAAACAAGAACTAACACCTTTGCAACTAGATTTAGAAGATTTGGGGAAAAGACTCGGAGGAATCGTGCTTATTATCTCGTTTCTTGTTTTTTTTGTCCTCGTCTTCATCAATGCAACATACGATTGGAATGAAGCCCTTTTCGTTGGAATTGCCATTGCGGTTGCAGCAATTCCTGAAGGACTGCCAGCAATAGTCACAGTTACACTTGCAATCGGTGTTACGCAAATGGTGAAAAGAAATGCCATTGTTAGAAGGTTACCTAGTGTTGAAACCTTGGGTTCTACAACAGTGATCTGCTCAGATAAGACCGGGACAATCACTAAGAACGAGATAACTGTTCGTTACATCCATCTAGCTTCCGATAAGGTGACAATATCTGGGACAGGATATTCTAAACAAGGCGAATTCCACAAAGCATCTGCACCAGCGGAATGCATTGACATGTCCAGAATCGAAGATCCATTTGATGTGGATAAAAGTCAAGATCTAAAATTACTATTAATCGCAGGCCAGTTGTGTTCGACTGCTGTACTTACAATGACCTCTGACGATAAAGCAAATTGGAAAGTTATTGGTGATCCAACAGAAGGTGCTCTTCTTGTTGCTGCTGAAAAAGCTGGATTGCATCTTAATGAAATTAGAGACCAATATGAGGAGATTGCTGAGTTTTCCTTTGATTCGAAACGAAAGAGGATGACAAAAGTACTACGAGATAAGAATGGGCGGACTTATGTTTTTTCAAAAGGAGCACCAGAAGTGATTCTAGAGAGAACAACAAAAATTCACATCAATGGGGAAGATGTAGATTTTGACTCTGGCAAACGTAGTGAGGTAGTTGAAGCGAACTCAGTTTTGGCTGGTTGCGCAATGAGAGTTCTCGCCTTAGCCTTCAAGAAACCTGACTCGACTGATGAAGAATGGAATGAAGAAGAAGTCGAGTCAGATCTAACATTCCTCGGACTTGTTGGAATGATAGATCCTCCAAGAGAAGGTGTTGTAGAAGCAATTACTAAGTCACGAAATGCGGGAATTAGACCTATCATGATTACAGGAGACCATGCACTGACTGCAAGTTCGATAGCAGAAAGCGTTGGACTCATCCAAAACGAACTCAAAGTAATAACTGGCGTAGAGATAAGTGGAATGAGTGATGAGGATCTGGATAAAGTAGTGAATGAAACAAGTGTTTATGCTCGTGTTGCGCCAGAACATAAACTGAGAATTGTACATGCATTAAAACGCCAGAATCAGGTTGTGGCAATGACCGGGGATGGTGTCAATGATGCACCAGCAATAAAGACAGCTGATGTGGGCATCTCAATGGGCATCCGTGGTGCGGGAGTGACGAAAGAAGCTTCAGATCTGGTTCTCACTGACGATAACTTTTCAACAATCGTTTCAGCAATTGAAGTTGGAAGAGAAATCTATGCGAATATCCGTAAGTTCGTCAGATTTCTTTTGTCAGCAAATGCTGGTGAAGTACTAATCGTCTTCATAATGGTAATGATTGGACTGCCAATCCCTCTAACGCCAGTAATGATACTATGGATTAATCTAGTGACTGACGGACCTCCAGCTCTTGCACTTGGGTTTGATTCTCCACCAAAAGGAATCATGAGTCGATGTCCAAGAGAGCCAGGTGCCCGAATGTTAGACAAAGGTATGATTAGAATTATTCTAATCGGTGGTTTACTTGCAACTTTAGCAGCAAGTTCTGTATACCTCTCTGTTCTTTTGACTGGTATCGGTTATATTCCGAGGATTACAGGCCCATCTGTAGATTGGTTGCTACCTCAGTACGCAGAAACCCTTGTCTTAGCACAAACCGCGACATTCGCCACAATGGTGCTCTTTCAGTTACTTTGGGTATGGAATGTTAGAGATGAATGGAATCCGATTTGGCGTACAAACATTCGAGAGTCAAGAGGCCTGTTCATTGCAGTGGTATTCTCTTTTATACTCACGCTATTGGTTCTCTACACTCCCCTATCCATGGCATTTGGAACTGTGCCATTAAGTCTGGAGAATTGGATTCTAATAGTAGGCTTGTCCCTTATCGGCTTTCTCGCCCCTATATATCGCTTGATGCCAGGTGAATCTAATGAGGTGTGTGATGAGGAGCAAGCAGCTCTCTTGCACTGATATGCTAGAGAAAATCGTGAAGACAGCTTGCTCTGTCCTCCGACAGAGAGAGGTGCAGGCCCACGGGACCTTTCCCTAGCCGCTCACTTTTAATCATCCTTTTCTACTTAGCAGAATCGATACTTTCTCTCTGGATTAATTCACCGATATTCTTCCAGAAATAAGATGGATTCTCTGTATGAAGCCCATGTCCTGCATTTGGGATGAAGAAAAGTGGGAGTTGGGCTTCTCTCACAAGTTTTTCTGAAGAGTATACACCCCTATTTTTTTCTCCGAAGATGAAATAACATGGAAACTCACGATACACCAGCAGTCTGTCCAGTAAATCCCCCTTTACAGAAACTGGTGCCAAGTTTCTGCTTGATGCCCATATAGCGAATGGCCCTGCCTTTCGGAATGCTGAAACAAAGTCAACCACATGCACCTCTTTAGAACCGCCTTGTATTCGATTGCAAATCGATTCGAATTGTTGTTGGAATTCTGAGAATGACATCTTTGCAAACATAGACGAAAAGAATGCATCACCTGCATCAAGGTTGCCCTCAAGATACAGCAGTAGTCTGAGTTTAGTGATCGGTAGACTCTGCGAGGCTAAAAGCTCGACCAAGGAAACAGCTATTGCGCCGCCCATTGAATGAGCTAGTAGAGAAAGTTGTGTGACATGTTCTCTCTCAAGTATAGCAAGCAAGTACTTCGCCTGCTGGTTCATGGTATATGCCTCAACTCTATCACTCTTGGATGAGTCCCCGTGGCCAAGTAAATCTGGAACAATCCAAGAGAACCTATCCAATGAATAGGTTGTAAAGTGTTTGAGAAACCACTTGCGACTATCTCCAAGTCCATGGATATAGAGATTCACTATGGGTTGAGTTGGATTCATATAAGAATAATATACTATGGTTCCAAATTCAGTTGCAAGACTCTTTGTTACCAACTTAGTCATGGTGGAACAATATCGACTTTATTCAATTGGCTTTTTCTCTCTCTAGAATGAAAGGTTGGAGAAGTCATTAGAGAGCAGAACCATTGATTGGTTTGAACACCCCTCTTTATATTGACAATACAAGCAATGTCTGAGTTGGTCTAATCACTTATGACGAATCTTATTGATGGAGTATCCAGAATTGAGATACCAACACCATTTCCTGTTGGTAGCGTCAACTGCTACCTGATAGAGGGTACTCCGCTTACACTTATCGACACTGGTCCAAAGACATCGAAGAGTCTGGCCACGCTTCAGAAAGCGCTCCAAGACAAGTCATATGATTTCTCAGACATTGAGCAGATTCTCCTAACACATGGTCATATTGATCATATTGGATTAGCTGCACAGTTTGTTAGAGCACGATTACAAACTCATGGTAATCCTACTGAGGTTTGGATCCATCAGAAGGATGCCTCTGCTGTGGTCAACTATGACAGATATGCGGAGCGTTACTTGGAGTTTTATACTGAGCTAATTACATCCTCTGGAGTACCAAAGAATGAGTTTCCAATGTTACCACCAAAAGGTCTCATAGAGTACTTCAAATCTCTAGTGGAGTCTGTTCCCACAGCTCGCAGTTTCAATGATGGTGCTGTCTTCAAAACAGGGATTGGTGAAGTTTCTGCAATTTGGGTTCCTGGACACTCATCTGGATCAACATGCTACGTATGTGATGAAAAAGAAGTGATTTTCAGTGGTGATTTTATCTTGGGCGATATCAGTTCAAACCCAAGCATATCATTTGACAGAAACGAGAAAATAGGAATGTTGACTTATCTCGAGTCTTTGGACCGACTCTCGTCACGAGATAACTATTCTGCATTACCTGGTCATAGAGAGCCAATAATTGGCATCAGATCCAGAATTGAAGTACTGCGTGCTGAATATGATGATAAACTACGGAGAGCTGCTCAATCGTTGACAAGAAATCATCAGACCATCTATGAACTCTCCCGAATAATCTATGGGGCTTATGACGTGAACTCTCTCACTCTGGCCCTTGCTGAGAGCAGTGACCTTCTGAAAATCTTAGAGAGCAGGAATCAAGCCAGATTGGTCAAACAGGATGGAGTCGTCTATGCAACTGGTCTGTAGCGATTATGTCTATTTCTCAAGCAGAGTGCGAAAAACGTTGTGATGATCCTCCTCGTCAGAGAGAATACTCTCGAAGAGTTTCTTGGTAACATAATCCTTCTCTTCTAGTGCTTTTGCTATTATTGTCTTGTAGAAGGCAATGGTATCTTCTTCAGCTTTCTTGTCCAGTGAAATCATCTTTTCAGGAGTGTCCCCAATCGTAATCTTCGCAGGCTCTGTGGTTGGTTCCCCACCTAAATAGTCAATACGCTCAGCAATGCTCTCTGCATGTACCATTTCTTGAATAGCGACCTTCTTCAACTCGTCTGCAACAGCCAGATGGTCGAAGCCGTAAATCTTCACATGTTGCCACATATACTGGATGCTAACTTGAATCTCCATTGAGATCGCTCTATTCATCATATCAATCAATTCTTTAGAAGCCATCTTGAAACCTCCCTCAGGTTTGCATATACTTGATGTATCGGTTGTATACAAATCCATCGACTAACCTACAATCAAACTTTCCTGTAGAAAATACGTAACTTCCATGCGATTTAATGCTCCTCTTTCTCGATATAGAAAAAGTCCTGTTCTACTTTCTCTTTTGTAATTTTTCCACCCTTGAGAAGATTTCCTATCACCCTTGATGCTACAGATGCTTGTATCCCCAAGGATGCAGTGATATCAGCAAGTCTGCAAGGTCTACGTCTGAGCAGGTCAATAATTTCAAGTCTTAGCATTTTATGCTCTTTCCATCTCACAGGTTTACCCCGGGCATCATGAAAGCCATAGATCCATAGCTTCTCCAAATCAAGATACTCTCCAAGGTCCTCTCCAAATTGATGTAGTACTGTGCCTGAAAGCGGCACAACACCCCTCACTGCTGAAGGCCGCCAGGGCGTGTAGATTTGTACGATGTCCGGGTCTATCTCAAGGATTCTCTCAATGAGCATTCTCCTTGCATGTCCTTCAGCATTCGTCCATCCATTTGGTCCTCGAAGCAACATTACTTCTAGAGCTAGAAGACCACTCATTTGTTCGTGTAATTTCTTGATGCCCTCCACAATCTCTTCTAGTCCGTGCGTGCCCTTTGCTGGATGATTGATAAGTTTGAATGTCTTATCATCTCCAGCGTCAAGCTTGGCTGAGATGATATCAAAACCAGTCAGGTTTGACCTTACTTCGGGCCTGGGTAGAAGAGAAGCATTCGTAAGGAGAATCACAGGCAAGTTCTCAACTCTTCCCAATATCGCATCCACTATCGTTCCAATGTCCAAATTGAGAGTGGGCTCTCCAGCTCCAGAAAACGTCATGGCATCAATGGAACTCAACTCTATCCGACTTAGTATCTCACTGACTTCTTTAAGGACGTCCTGAGAAGGTGGCATCTCATCCCTAATTTCCTCTGGTGTAGCTACATGTTTCTTTGTGGACCCCAACTGACAGTATATACAGTTGAAGGTGCACTTCTTTGGGTGTGTTACTATATCAACACCCAAAGAGCGTCCATACCGCCAGGATGAAACAGGACCATAGGTGTAAGTCATCAGAATTCAATTCTCTATTCATTTTGAATCTCGTCAAGTCTTCTTTCAATTCTACTCAGACTTTCCTTTAGACTCCTAAGCTGGGTTTCAAGTATCTCCTTCTGGTTCTTTAGAGTCTGCAATTCATCTATACTCGTGGTTGGAGCTGCATCATCTCGCCCAACTCCACCGAATCTTGGCTGATATCCCATGTACCAACAAGACCCGCGTCCATAGAGCCATCCAGGTCTCTCCCACGGTGGAAGGTCGCGGAATGGTCCATTCCCTGGCCATCGACCTCGCCCTCCTGAGCGACCGTATCCTCCTCTCATGTTTTTTCACCTTTCTTCTTTGTTATGCCAATTGTCTTACCAAGCTGTTCAACAACATAACCAAAGGATTTTGCAGCCTTCGATTCTGGGTCTTCCAGAACAAATGGAGTCCCTTTGTCAGAGAAGCTAATAATCCTAGGGTCTAAGGGTAAAAATCCCAGATGCGGTATTCCATACTCCTTGGCTGCCTTCAGAGTAACTCCTTCTCCAAACAGCTTATACGATTCACCACAGTGTGGACACACAAACTCACTCATGTTCTCTATGATTCCTAGAATTGGTACTCCCATTTTTTCCACAAGTCTGATTGCCCGGCGTGCATCGAGCACCGCAACCTCTTGGGGGGTTGATACAATAACAACACCATCAATCTCTGGAATGGACTGGAGGATGCTCAGTATCTCATCTCCTGTACCAGGAGGTAGATCCACGACAATTACATCCAGCTCACCCCATTTGACCTCACTCAGGAACTGCTGAATTGCCTTTCCAACTAACGGGCCTCTCCATGCAACTGCATCGTCACTATTTTGAAGGAGAAATCCCATGCTCATCACTCTAAGTCCCAAAGGGCCTTCAATTGGCAACAGCTTATTGTTGTCCACTGTTGGATGTTGACCCTCTAAACCCAAGAGTTTAGGCACGTTCGGTCCATAAATATCAACATCAAGTATGCCTGACTTTAGTCCTTTTTTCGCGAAAGACATTGCCATATTTGTTGCCACTGTTGTCTTTCCAACCCCTCCTTTTCCTGAGAGAATCACGATTTTATGTTTCACATCCTTCATGTTGTTTCTTACTTCAGGTGGAACCATATCACTTACTTTGGAAGCAGCCTTAGTCGTTTTTGACACCTTCTCTAATTCTTTTCTCGAGTCCTTCAACTCAAAGACAATTGCAATTTATAATGAATCAAGATTCATTATAAAGGAAGCGATGCGACACTGATTTTTAGCTGATCAATTTGGTTATTTCATTATGTAACAACAATACAAAGCAGTCTTCCTATTTTCACTAGCATAGGAGAACAAACATTACTTCTCTCTAGGTACTTCAGATTTCAGTCTGAAAGAGATCCAATCAATTAACTATAATCCCTTTTTCACGAGTCTGTCTTTTGGTTCTAGCCGGATCATCTGCTCTTAGAAGTACAAAAAATGCTACGATGAGGATAATCGACGCTACCAGAAATGGCAGAATCCCGATAAGACCTGAGTGAGTTGCACCGGGAACCGGTGTGGCGGTTAAATCTGCAATGAATCCAAGTAAAAGCGGTCCTATAACGAATCCAAAGTCGCTTATCATGCGATAAAGACCCATGGAAATCTCCAATTTATCTGGTGGAGATAGATCAGTAATGTAGGCTGCACTAGGTCCTGAAAGACCGATAATTGCTCCATATATCCCCAGAACGATTGATAATGTTAACAACCCTGAAGAAAATGGGATTAGTAGAATAATCCCCGCGGTTAGAATCAGGCATAATGCAAGCGGGATTTTTCTTCCAATTCTATCTGAAATCGACCCCATAGGAGTCATCGTAAGCGCAGTTGTTATTCCTCCAACTGTAAGAACTAGACCAATAGCAGTGGAATCTAGGCCAAGAT
>JAEORX010000224.1 GCA_016840685.1 Candidatus Thorarchaeota archaeon | reverse complement strand
GTCCAGTTCGGGAAGATGGCTGTTGACCTTCCACCAGACTTCGATGTGATAGAAAGCGATGACAGACTGGTCCATGTGATCTTCCTGAAACCGTGAATATGAAGAGTATCGAAATTGAAACCGAATATAGTCGTGACTAGAGAAATCCTCAAGCTGGCCTACTTTTTCACGTTTTGCCTTTTTTCAATTTTTTTGACTCGTTCTGTTTTACTCTGAACCTCACAATCTGTTTCACCAACTCTAGAGGAATTGGCTGATCGAGTGGAAATCGGATTGTGCCCTTTGATTGATCATATTCAGACAACTGGTCTTTGAAGGCTTCAATCGCTGATGGACCGCTAGGATAGAAACCAATATGATTCTTGTATGCTGCAAAATGAACCAAATTTCCATGGAGCTTGAATGTGGGCATCCCATAGGATATAGCCTCCTCAGCGGTTGGTGCTGCATCTCGTATTGCTCTTCTTATTTCTTCCAGAATATTGCGGACATTGGGGGAAAAAGTACTGATGTAGTCATCTATTGTTTCGTATTGACCTTTCGATAAACTCATTTCTATCACTGCCAAATTCAGTGTGAATGAGTCCATATATGGTGTTTTTAACCATTGTTAATTATACTAGGTTAAACACTGAAACATTGAGATCCGACTATCACCTATGCAGAGGTGCTTCTTTTGTCCGAGGAGTACGTTCTTCATCTTTGGACGACTCTTCCCACCAAGATTCTGTGTCTTCAGTATCTTCCCATGGGGTTGTAACTGTGCCAGGCGGTGTTAACCTAATTATGATCAGGGCGGTCACGAATAGGATGGGAATAGGGATGAAGAAACGGGACATAAGAGAGAACACAGGAATTACTGCACCAAAAATGCCGATTGTCGCTGTCTGCAATTCGCTTGCAGCTCCAACCAACAGTGTGCGTTTTCTTGAAGTTCTACCTAGGTAGAGCTTGTACATCTGATACACGAACACAAGTCTAAGAAAAGTGGCTGGCAGATTCCCAATGAACGCGAGGGGAATGGGAATGGCTTGGTTTGGAGAGGGTGTTACGACTAGAAACGTACCAGGGGGGTTGTTGATACCAAGTCTGATTGGCAGTGTCCACAGCATGCACATCAAAGACATATCTATAATCCAACCCGTACTTGGGTCAAGAACAATGTTAAGGCCAGCAGGTGCCAGAACTGCAATGAACGCCATTATTATACTCACAGGCCCTGCCTCCAAAGTTTTACTTCTATTTGTTTTAGCATTCTTCATTTGTTACTTTACATCCATGACTGTTCTCGGTAGTGTAATTTCGCAGTTACATATGCGACAATTGCGACAGCGAAACCAGTGCCTCCAATCAGGAGGGTTGGATACTCCTGAGGAGGATCACTCGGGCCCAGAAATGGACTGTAACTTAGGCTCAGGATCACCAAAATAGTCCCTAGGACCCCACCCAAAAGGACAGCACCGAAAATCTTGAAATGCAGACTTGTTCTATCCAATTGGGTTCACCGTCTTTTTACCTTCAATCTTTCATCCTCAGTCATTGAATATAGTTCTAAGTTTTGAATCAAAGTGATCTAGATTTTTACACGCCATACATTGAGAGTTTCTCTCCAAGATGTGAAAGTTGCAAAGAGCAGGACTGCAATCAATAGTAGACCAGCTGAGTTCAGAAAGGGTGGAATGGAAATAAGTACCCCTATGAGAACAACCGTATAGAACACAGAGTAGAAGAAGTATCGTGGGACCAGAAACCTACCCGAACCAGCGAAGAACCTGAGCAAACCAGCTTTGAATTCCTGAATTACATAGTAATTACCATCATCATCCACATCAATCAAAGAAAGATTCTTCAGTTTGTTAAGGTGATAGATTGCGAGACTGGGACTAGAGAGGCCAGAACCTCGTTGTATCTCCCTCATGCCCATTGGACGTAGATGACGGAGCATATAGAAGTACACCTGTTGGGTCTTCCCCTTCAGCAGCGATTCAATCTCATCGTTAGTAAGTCCATTGGAATGATTCCGTTCCATCTCTCACACCACGCAACAAGTCAGACGCTTTACGAACTAATATTTTGACCTCTTGTTACAAGTCTTTAGACTGAAGCAAAAAACAGACTCGGTGTTCCTGTAAAGAAGATGCAAATATCATGTGTCGCGAGATTTTTGAGGTCAGAATGCTTTCCACCTTGATGAAGTAAACAGATGTAGGGTCAAAGCGAGAGAAAGCGCTCCTCTCTCAATCTCTCTAATCATGCATTGCGAAATCAAGAGCTTTATGAAGTTTCTCGACTGATAGATTTCCACCTGAACAGATGAGTCCGACCTTCTTGTCTTTCAGATGCCTACGAATCTTATAAGCTGCAGCCAGTGGTGCAGCTCCAGCACCCTCTGCAAGAGTATGTGCATGTTCTATCATCCAGATGATGGCTCTCATGATATCTTGATCGCTCACAAGAATGAAATCATCCAGATGCGCCCTCAAGATACTCTGGGGAAGTTCGAACGCAGTTCCAGTAGAGAGCCCCTCAACTGATGTTCTGTTTGGTCGTTCGACAAGTTTTCCTTGCTTCCAAGAGTCATGGGCTGCTGGAGAGGATTCAGACTGAACAGCGATGACCTCTATGCCGGGATTGATACCATTGGCTGCAATACATGTACCCGCAGCCCCGCTTCCTCCACCTACAGGGACTATGATCGTTTCAATGGTTGGTTCCTCCCGAAGCATTTCGAGAGTTTCTGTGGCTACACCCGCAATCAAGTGAGGTTCATCTCCTGAATGGATGTAGCGATAGCCATGTTCTTTTGCCAATCGTTCACAGTGCAGTCTTGCCTCATCAAATGTCGCTCCATGAAACACAATCTCAGCACCCAATGCCCTCATCGCAGCAACTTTACTTCGGTTAGAGTCCTCAGGCATCACGACGACAGATTTCACACCGAATATCCTCGATGCATATGCGATTGACTGGCCATGGTTCCCGGTAGATGCACAGATGACTCCTCTCTCCTTCTCTTCAATTGAGAGCTGTGCCACGAGGTTGATTCCTCCTCTGACCTTGAAAGCACCCACAGGTTGGCAGTTTTCGTGTTTGATGAATACCTCTGTCCCAACCAGATCATTGATGGCTGGATAACTTAGGAGTGGTGTAGGTTTCAAATAGGGGTTGATGCGATTTTGGGCAGCTAGTACATCTTCGAAGGTGGGGACTTCCAACTAGAATCAGCTCCGTAGTTCAAGGAATGCAATTGAATTGTTATATTTCGCGCTTGTTGGTTATTGAATCTGTTTAAAAATTTCATACTAAGATCTTCATGGCACAAAATAGGTTCTGTTTCACTTTCTTCTATATAGAGAGTAATGGATGTCATCTCCGAATTCTCCTGTGAAGGAAGGGCTCTCTCGAAAGGTTCCTTCCTCGATGAATCCCAGTCTTTCTAGGAGGTTTCTCGAATGAATGTTAACGGGGTCTGTGTTCGCTTCGATTCGATCAAGTCCGATCTGTCTAAATCCGTATTCGAATATTGCTCTAAGCGCCTCAGTCATGAATCCATGCCCCCAATACTCTCTCAGTAGATCATACCCAATCTCACCGCTGC
>JAEORX010000048.1 GCA_016840685.1 Candidatus Thorarchaeota archaeon | reverse complement strand
AGCGTTTGACAAAGTAGTTACTGCACTCAACACACCCAGCCAGTCCCTATTTGTCACAGACAATGACAATGAGGTCGACACCTTCCAGAGAGAATTCAATCAGTTCCTCGTTTCCACTGGGAGAATGGAAGAGGGAGGAAAACTACCCTATCACATGGTAAGAATTGGATACGACGGGGACATGTTAGATGACATGTTCAGACTGATTGTTTCTGATGAGTCTGAAAACTTCAAACCCGCTTCACTGGACGTGAACATGCTATATTCAAAACAGGCAATATTCCAGCACCTCTATCAGACCATAACGAAAGACAAGTTCATCATTTTCCATATCACCGAGTTTCCACTTGCCTACTATTTCGAAACAGCTGTTGTGGTTGATGTTGAGGAACTCTCTGATGTCATGGATCCATCCGTTCATGATGATACAATCATTCGATATCTCAATGACCTCCGTGAGCAGGGAACAGAGGAACATAGAAAGACGTACAGCTTCTTCTATAGAATTAGCACATCACTGTTGATGGAGCTATCTAACGTCTTCCTTGTGGTTCCTACAGCTGGCATGAATCGTCATCTGTGCGTAACAAGCTGGCGAACACAGACTCTACTTCTTGGGTTCAGTCCACTCACTTGGTCATCAGGGAGCTTTCGTGTGTTTGACCTGAGTGGCAGGGATATTGATGCGAGGTGGGCATATCCTGCACCACCATCAGATGATCCTCGGGTCAAACAATACACCCGCATCGTTCCACTTGATTAAAAGATAAATCCATAATTGTATATACCTGTATATACATCGTATATTAAATATATAGAATATTTAATACTCAACTAGGTTGTAGTGGAAGTGACCGACACCTTGACAACGCAGCAAGATTCAATGCGGACAGCGAGGGCATTTGTGCCCGGGCATGTCACAGGGATCTTTCGTATCTTTGATGAATATAAAGATCCTCTTCGTTGCGGCTCGATAGGTGCTGGTTTCTCGGTGAGTCTTGGAACATTCACGTCTGTATCTGTGATGGATTACCCATCACTGGAAATTACAACGGATTACAACAAGGAACGGGTAGATGCCAAAGTCACAAAGACGGTGATACAGAGATTGACAGAAGAGTATGAGAGGACACTCAAAGTTCATGTTGACCACAACTCCTCTCTTCTTTCAGGAGCTGGTTTTGGAGCATCAGGGGCAGGTGCACTCGGAACAGCTCTTGCTCTTGGTCACCTACTCGACAGTGATATCGAATATGAAAAAGCTGCGGGTTTTGCACATATAGCAGAAATAATGAATCATACAGGACTCGGAGACGTTCTCTCGCAGACTATTGGTGGCATCGAAGTCAGAATACGTGCCGGTGGACCTGGCATTGGAGTGATACAGAACATATCGTACCCAGATTCACTCAAAGTAGTCGTGGCAGGCTCGTCTGGACTTCAGACTGCTGAAGTACTGACTAACTCGGGATTTAGAGCACGTATCAATTCAATTGGCGACAAGCTGGTACGTAAGGTCATTGACTCTCCAACAATCAATACTTTCATAGAATGTTCCCGAAAATTCGCTGAGCAAATCGGACTTAGGACTGCCCGAGTAAAACAGGCACTCGATGAGCTTGAAGAGGATGGTTTTACAAACTCAAGTATGGTGATGTTAGGAGACTCGGTTTTCTGCTTTTGTGATGAGAATGAAGCAATCAGTGTCAAGAAGACTCTATCGAAATACTGGGAACTTTCTGAGGTATCGGTGACGAATATCGCTGCACAAGGTGGGAGGCTTCTCGAGTGACAAAAATTGAGATACCTCCTGATCACCCGCGAAGGGTTTCTTTAGAAACCCGAGAAGCAATAATTGAAGGACATGAGTCTCATATTGTTGCAACTGCAGGACTACTGGCTCATGGAAGAGGTGAAGCTTTCGACTATCTGATAGGAGAACGGACCACTGAACTTGCTGCGACTGCAGCTCGAGCAGCCGTGGCTGCCTTGCTTTCAGCGAAACATCCAGTCATAAGCGTGAATGGTAATGCATGCTCACTCGTTCCGGAAGCATTGGTGGAGCTCTCAGAGATATGCGGGGCGCCTCTGGAAATCAATCTATTCTATTATATGAAAGAGCGTGAAGATGCGATAAAGGCGGCCTTATTCGCCGCAGGTGCGAAGGAGGTGTTAGGTACAAAGGACCGACCATCCACCATCATACCTGAGTTGAGTAGTAATCGCCGAAAAGTGGACCCTGACGGGATTGGATCAGCTGATGTGATTCTTGTCCCACTTGAAGACGGTGACAGGACAGAGGCTTTGAAAGCCATTGGAAAATTCGTTATAACAATAGATTTGAATCCGATGAGTAGAACAGCGGTCTATTCTGACATCACAGTTGTTGACAATATAGTCAGGGTACTCCCCCTGATGGTAGAGCTAGCTAGAGAAATGAAAGACTTTCCAAAGGATACACTCCACGAGATTGTCAAGAACTTTGATAATACAGAGAATCTTGACAATTCGGTACGTATAATAATGGACCACCTCGCGGCGAGTGCTATCGATATCAGTGAAAGAAGAAGGAAGTTTGAAACAGGAGTGAGAGACCAATGAAGATAGTCGTTGTGGGATCCGGAGCGATAGGAAGTTTATATGGTGCATTCCTGAGTCGATTGGAGGATACTGAGGTCATTCTGGTCGGTAGAAATCCTCACATCACGGCGATTCAGAACAAGGGTCTAAAAATCAATGGAATCCTTGGAGAACATGTCTTTCACCTAAAGGCAATGGAGAATGCCTCTGATGTGGATGAAGCAGACCTTGTGATAGTAACCACAAAGACATACGACACAGTGACAGCTGCACTGAGTGCCAAACACCTCATTGATACTGGTGCATCATTGCTTCTCATTCAAAATGGTCTTGGAACAGAGGAACTGGTTGCCAAGGCTCTTGATACTACTAGGGTCCTGAGAGCAACAACATGTATGGGCGCACTGAGAACTTCCCCCGGTGTTGTCACTGCTACAGGTTGTGGTCTAACTGAGATTGGCTCAAGATATCCAGATAATATGGAGCTTGTTGAGAAACTTACACAAATGATGAAACAGGTAGGTTTTGATGTTCGGTCAAGTGACAATATTGAGGGCGTTGTTTGGACAAAGACACTGGTGAATTGCGGAATAAACCCAGTAGGTGCACTGACCGGTTTGTCCAATGGCGAGGTGTACAAAAACAGAGCTCTCCGCGGGTTAATTGTCAGATTAGTTCAAGAGGCAGTTCAGGTCGTTAAAGCACTGGGTGTAGAACTTACAACAGAAGATCCTGTTAGATATGCACTGGGAACTGCAAAAGCCACGGGGAATAACATCAATTCAATGCTGCAAGATCTCCGAGCTGGTAAGCGAACAGAGATAGACGCAATAACTGGTGAGGTCATCAGATTAGCAAAGGAGTTCGGTATTGAAACACCATCAAGCGAGGCTGTCTATGCTTTGGTGAAGGCACTGGAATTGAAGAACCTTGAGGAAGGAAAGGGATTGACACGTGTTGATATCCTTGAGGTCGAGGATCTCGTTGAAGCGATAACTAGGTGATAGATTTGATCGAGCATACCTCTAAGCTCATCAAAGGAAGTTGGAGTAATCTGCTTGAAGGAAAAACCATAGCTCTTGCCATCACTGGAAGTGTGGGGGCAGTCGAGTGTGTGACTCTAGCTAGAAATCTGATGCGCCATGGTGCAGAGGTCCTCACAGTTATGAGTGGCATGGCTCAGAAGATTCTTCATCCCTATCTAATGGAGTGGGCCACAGGCAATCCAGTTGTTACTGAACTCACAGGTCAGATTGAGCATATAACACTCGCTGGAAAACACAAGGACCATGTCGACCTGCTTTTAATCGCACCATCAACAGCTAATACAATTGGCAAGATTGCTAATGGAATCGATGACACGCCTGTCACAACCACAGCCTCATCAGCCATCGGTGCCGGAATTCCAGTCATCATTGTACCAGCGATGCACGAATCCATCTATGATCATCCTGCTGTCATCGATAACATTCAGAAGTTGAAGAACATGGGAATAACCATTGTTTCCCCAAGGATGGAGGAAGCAAAGGCTAAGATTCCAGAAGTGGAAACGATTGTGAATCATGTTCTTCTAGTCCTGGGTCCAAAGGACCTCGAGGGAAAGCATTTTGTTGTCACTGCAGGACCAACCCGAGGCTGGATAGACAGGGTCCGCTTCATCACCAATCCATCGTCTGGAAAAATGGGGATTGCAGTGGCTGAGGAGCTTGCACGACGAGGAGCCACAGTGAGTCTTGTACTTGGACCAACAACCGAGGATTCTCCTGATTTTGTAGAAACACAGAGAGTATCTACCTCCAAAGAAATGCTTGACACTGTGCTTTCAGAACTCTCGAAGAGAAAAACTGACTGCCTTATCGCAGCAGCAGCTGTCCTAGATTACACGCCTGAGAAGAAGGAGGACAGAAAGATAGCATCCGGTGCTGAAAGTATGACAGTCAAGCTGATTCCCACAAAGAAAATCATTGAAGAGGCAAGGAAGGCACACAAAGACCTCTTCATTGTTGGGTTCAAGGTTGAATCTGGTGTAACAGATGAGGAACTTGCATCAAGAGCAAGGACCAAGATTGAAGCAGGGATTTGTGATCTGGTAATAGCTAATGATGAACAGAGAAAGGGTGTCGCCTTTGGGACTGATACAAACGCTGTTCTCATAGTTGGTGCTGAGGACTATACAAAGAGCTATGATTTGGCACCCAAGAGGGAGATAGCTCGTCATATTGTAGATGAGATTCTCATGAATATGAAGTGACTCATAAATCACAGTATCTCGAGAAGTGAATCAGCCATTCTTCGCATGTCAACAAAAATCAGACCAATTTGAGCATCTGCCTTCGCTAGAACCAGAAATAAGGCATTCTCACCAACTGATGTTAGGAGTGTGTATCCCCTCTCACTTCTGACATAGATTTCCAAGAGGGCACCACGGTCAAACTCGTTAGTGGCTTTCTCACCTATTGACAACATTGCGGCGCTGAGTGCTGCAACTCGTTCTTGCTCGACCTCTGGTAGAGCAGATGATATCATCAAACCATCTGCAGACACAAGAGCGGCCCCTTCCACGCCAGGTACTGTTTCAAAATCACGAATGATTTTATTGATGCTGTCAACGCGACTGGACATACTTGCACCCTCGAGTAATCCAAACAAACGCTAGTCTGTGGCCATTCTATAATAACTTATTGCATTTCTTAGTTTTTTGCGCATCTGTATAACTTGCACAAATCTAGACTCCAAAGTACTCCTTCACATCAGATTTGCTGTCTTGCTTCCTTTGTTCAGTTTCTTTCCTCTTGTCACGTGGCGACTTGTCACGTTGCCATCCGATGCTCTCACCACGCTTTTTCTTCCAAAATATCCAACCACCAATAATGGCGACCAATCCACCTCCCAAGATTCCAATCATGAGCCAAGGGAAAGGCCGGATGAACAGGAACTGTTCGAGAGTCAGAGTAAGTGTGTCATATCCGACTTTGGATGCAACGATATGAATGTCAAATATACCAATGTTTTCTCGCGTCCAATCTCCGGTCAGAGTAATTGTATAGTATCCTGAGCCAGTTTCAGAAGAACTGACTGAACTCGAATTCAGTTGCACCTGAAGGTTTGCAGCCTCGATGCTGTTTCCAATACGGTCAGTTAGCCTTAAGAAAATCTGGACTTGATCCCCAGCCCAGATTATCTGTTCATTGAGAGAGATCTCTGTAAGAGCAATAGCAGGAACTTCGCTCCAGGCTATTGCGTTTTGGATAGTCATGTTCTTGTTTGATCCAGAGGGGTATGTTGTTGTGAGAGCGATTTTTCCTGAACCCACAGCACATCCAACAATCACTGGATTAGAACCATCAGTTGCAAGAATTGACAGATTAGCCCAGACTGTTGAAAAAGAACCAATATAGTCAACCGACGTGCTTAAAGTATTTGGAATATTCAACAGGGGATGTGTTGCATCTACAATTGTAACTGATGAGCTAGAACCTGTTGCTTGATAGGAGATAGGCCAAGGAAACCAATCGATGGGGTCTGTGACTCCGAAAACAACCATCACCCCACCATTTTGTACATATGATTTGAGCATGCTGCTGGATGATGAGAAACTTGAACCTAGATTGCCCATTACTCCAGGTTCAACCAGAACAACTCTTCGCAACGGAAGAAGTTGGATAAACTCGGAATAGTTAGTTGTTTCATAATATCTGAAGTCCACACCCAGCGATGTTAATGTCGAGGGCAGATAGTCAGAATTCCCAAGCGCAGCAACCCAACGTATACCTTGACCAGGAACATGTCCAGCAAATGAACTCTCCAAAGGATCTATAGAACTGACATGAGGTGATGTCACTGGTTCATAAAGACTAACAGACGGATCGCCAAAGAGAATCTGTTGATTAGCATAATCGTAAGTATATGGTATTCCAAATGGATCGGAGTAATCAATACTAGTTATTCCAAGACCATTTGAAAGCGCTTCAGCAATAGTAAACCCCTCGCACAAGGATTCAGTTAGCAGTACCGATAACAATCCAGCTGCTCGGAAATAAACGGTTCTTGGAGATGCAGTTACAGCTACCGCTCCATGTTTCATCAACATAAGAGGCATTTCAGTTCCGCCAAGAAGACATGCAGTTAGTATTACGATGGGACTACCAATGTTGTCAAGTGCAGTATCTAATTCATGTGTTGATGCAATCAAATGATTTGAAAGCTCAACCGGAAATTCAACCGGATTTATGATACCATTGCTATCAGCATCTATAATAGTTTCACTTTCCTCAAATCCATATGGTTTATCAATTGTCCTTAATGAGATGAAACCAACGCCATTGGGTCGATCTGGAGGGTCTCTTGGTAACACGGTCAGTGTTCCATGTGTGCTTAACGACCATAAAGCGACTTGTGAGTCAAGAGTTTCAAATACCTCATTTTTTCCCACATGGCTTTCTATTGAATAGCCTGCAACCTCAAGCATGTCACATGTATTTTGATACTGATCTAAGTTATAGCCTAGATAATTGTCCTCATCAGTGTAGGCATACATACTGACTAAAGATGTGTCAGCTTGTTCAGCGGTGAGGAATAGAAATCGGTGGAGAAGACCTTTATTTATGAAAACAGAAGCCATTGATGATGTAGTAGCAGGAATCCGACCCGGATTGAAATTCGTCTGAAGTGACCTATCGAAACTCAATGGAAGAAGAGAAACCGGAGATACAATAACAATAGATTGAGATGCTGTTGAGTTGTAGGCTCCTCTTGAATCAAGAAACACCTCGAAGCTAGTCTGTGATTCTATCATTGAAAATTTGTTTGGTATACGTTCGTCATACCACCCGTTTTCTGCTCTGTTCTCATATTTATTGATAACATAGATATTGTCAATCTCTGGGCCAATCAAATACGGAGCCCAGGTTTCCTGCGCTCTTGTAGGCAATTCATTTTCAGAACCACAGAGTGAGAAAATGGGACATCCATGAACTGCAGCTGAGAAGGCTGCAGGTCCGAAGAACTCGTTTCCCTGTGCAATGGGCACGGTCACTACCACATCCTGAGAGTCTGAGAGAGAAGTGATTAGAGATGTCATTGTAGTATAGTCAATTATGTTGTTTACAGTACCATAGGAAACAAGCTCGCTTGCAAGACTGCCGTCCTGAATATTCGCTGGATCAACGAGATAAAGGTCTGTCACGCCAAGTCGGTTGAGTGCCCAGGATGTTTCAGCTGGAACTTGATCTGCATATACATAGAGGAGTGGGGCATTTAGGAGGGCTGCAAGCACCGCTGCATTTGCTGCTGATTCCATATAATCCTGCAGATCTAGGGGGAGTCTAGATATAGTCCATGAAAGGTTGATGTTGTTTTGTTCTTCATTTGCATCTTGCCAAGCTGCTATGATTTTCCAGTCCCCAGGCATTGGATAGGGAAGCTCAATCTTCTCTCTCCCCGGATTTGTCAATATGCTACCAGCAGGAGCCCACATTGCCAACCGACCGTTCGGATCAACTAGAGCAAGATTGAGGTCAGTTGCAGCATTGTCCCAGAGGAGCGATACATTGAACCACTTTGCATGAGCAGGTACAGTAACTGTTCGGGTATAACCAGGATGGCACACAACTTCGTTCTCCATAGCTGTTGAGCCAGAAGTGTCACGAGTGATATTCATGGTCCATGCACCATCGACGGTCTTTGGTAGCCAGAAATTTAGAGGCATGGGTGTCGTGACAAGTCCCACTTGTCTTGAAAAGTAGACCTGATTTAAGATTGAATAATCCACAACTTCACCATTTGGGTCTATGAGTTCATGAGTAAGAATCTCACTACCAGTCCAGTTGAATCGTCCCTCAATCCAACCAGCCCAAGTGGGAGGTGTGAAGTTGATGCTTGAAGGGGCACCATAAACGACGGAACCACCAAATGAGAGAATCTCGGAGGCTTGATTCTGAAACGTATATGCAGCTTCTCCTGATATAATGGAGGGAGTTTCAAAGTCATCCTTAAGAAGACCAATTATAGCAGTTGAGCTCGTACTCCAAGCATTGGCAGCCAACATTGATGCAATTTCAGCAGCTGTTGTCCCACTTATCCGGGGATATATCTTCGCACCGAGTTCCAGCTGCAGTTGTGATAAATAACTCTGTGAGAAGTTACCTATAGCAACAGCCTGCGTTATCCCACCGTCATGGTCCAGATAGCCAGACCAGTCTTCTAGCAGCCAGGATTCACTCATAGATCCAGTACTATAAATTAAAGGTGAGATGTATTGAGTGTCATTAAAGTAGAAGATTGATGTAGGAACGGCAGCCATGTATGCAAACTCATCAACATAAGATTCAGGATTAGGAGCAACGAATGCAACTCGTCTTAGTGGGACTTGGTCAGAGGGCACATCACTTAGAATGGTCCCTCTGAAAGACTCGTTAGTATCGGAGAGAATGAACGAGCCTGTGAACTGGACCAAGGATCCAATCATCACTGCCACAATAAGGAGGGAGATTATTTTGTCTTTAGAATTGGTCATGCGGGTGCACTCCGATAGAGTCCAGCATGAGAATGAATTCTTAGTAAATAGAGTTTTCCCGTGGAAAGCACCAATCTTTCTACCTGAGTAAGATATCTGATTTATTCATCCTCTTGAAATTCTAAGAGGTCTTCATCAAACTCCTCGTCATCGTCATCTTCTAATTCAGTTTCTTCGGGAAGAGCGTCTATAAGCTCGTCAATCACTCGTCTGAGTCTACGTCGCGTGCTTTTTGGGACATCCCACATCTTTTGTTCAGCGCGTTCAAGAACCTCTCGAGCTATATCAAATATCTCAGATTCATAGTAGTTCTGTGCGGCTTCTACAAAGAGCTCGGCTGCTTTCTTCTGATTGCCTGAAGTTTCAGCAATATCACCAAGAAGCGAACATGCATCAGCAACCCCCGATTTATCATCAATCTCCTTGTAGACCTTCAAAGCTTTCTTGATTGTGGTTTCCGCCTCTGACCAGTCTTCTTTGTCAACGTAGGCTGCACCCATGTCCATAATCACGCTGGCGACTCCCTGTTCATTCTCCAGCGTTTTGTAGACTCGTTGTGCCTTCTTGAAGTGCTCCATCGCAGTATCGAAACTTCCTTGCCCCAAGTTTGCTAGAGCTAGACCATAAATGGCATCAGCTGCCCCGCTTTCATTTGAGGACTTCTCGAACATGTCTTTAGCGGATTCAAGAGTGGAGATAGCCTCTGCCCATTGCTCCAAGTTGATCTGCGCCACTCCAAGGTTATACATGGTGTCACAGATACCTGTTTCATCTTTTAGATCTTGATAAATTTTCAATGAGTCTTCGAAGCACTTGTGAGCCTCGTCAAATTCAGCCACTGACATGTAGATGTTACCTGCTGCATTAAACAGCTTGGCTGCTGTGTCCTTCTCTCCAGCCTGAAGAGCTTCAGTCGCCTGCTCCAACAGCTCAGCTGGGTCCATATCATCAATGTCTTCACTCATATGGCTCACCTGAAAACATCAACCATGCCGGGCTATATCGCTTTTGATTCTTTCTGAACGACTACTAACAATAGCGCGGGACTTGAACAGGTCTGATATTAGACTATCGCGGCATAAGGAGGACGGGATTCTCAAGCAGCGGTCGTACAGTATCCTTGACAATAAACTGCTCATCGCCCACCTGTACTTCCAATAACTTCCTTAGTTCAAATCTACGGAGATATCCAACTGCTTGTTCGCGTTCAACGTTAAGATCTTTCATCAGTTTGTTTAGACCCTTCTTATCGCCACTGAACTCTGCAAATTTGCTGAATACTGAACTCCATTGCATCATAACGAGGTATAGGAGCGTTCGAAGCATACTATCAACATTCTCCCCAGTTTTCGCGGAAACAGGGAATACTGGAAGTCCGGCAAGAAAACGAAGGCTCTTTCTCAACTGGTCTATTGGTCGTGACTCGGGTAGGTCCTGTTTGTTTGCAGCAACTACGCATGGAACACCGGGAAGGAAGAATGCTATCTCTCTAAAGAACAACTTTGCCCTCGCATCAGACTCTGGATCAACTGAGTCAACGACAAAGATGATACCATCTGCGCCTTCACTTAGTATCTTACGCATTGTTCGGAAACGAAGTAGTCCAGGAGTTCCAAACATGAAGACATTCAATCCATCCACATTGGCCAGACCATGATCCATAGCAATTGTAGTTCCTCTTCGTTCAACATTGATACATTGACCGTTAGTGATATGGTGAATCATCTGGCTTTTGCCTGCTTCATAGGGTCCAGTCACAACGATCTTCATGCAACCACCAATTCCTGAATCTGAATCTGTATATCAAATCCGTGTGTTTCCAGTATTCTCATGCTCATTATAAGGTTTGTAGTGCTATTGTTGGTCTAGCAAGTGTGGGCGCTTAACAGGATACGCAGACCAACCCTGAGGTAGAAAGGGAAATCATGAATTATTTCCTGAAGAAGAATAAAACCATCTACAAGGGAAACACAGATCCAGCATCGTTGGGTTCCTAAAATGTACATTACCGAAGAGGATATATCGACAAAACACGAACTATTATGTGAAAATACATAAAGGAGTGACTTTCAAGTGTCGGAAACTAAGACAGAAAAAATTGATGAATTTTGGCTATTTCATGATAGTAATGAAGAAGAAATCATGGAACTTCGTAAATTCATTGATCCAGAGCTTGACCTAAAACCATTGAAAGATATTACGAAACTCTTTGATAAAATCCACGCGTTTTTTAAATAATAGAGTAAGAGACCAGCCGCTTGCGGCGGCAATCCTCAAACATGGCTCCCATAGGGTTTACCATTGTTCTCACGGGAATTCGGTCTCGATAAACTGAACTTCTTGTGCAAGACACGCACAAGGTGATTCCTTAGCTTTCATAACTCTACCAACAGGCCAACAGGGAAGATTCCTCTTTCCAAGGAAATTTCGAAACGCTTCTTCTTTGCGAGGTTCCAAGAATACAAGCATTCCACCTGCGGTTTCAGCGCCAAAACCAGATGCAAGCTTGTGGCCATAGAATTCTGCTAGTTGAAGAGTTCCACGGATTACAGGGATTTGATCAATGACCACATCGACGCCACTGAGGGAGCTCACATTTCCTGCGTGTCCGAGTAAACCAAATCCTGTTATGTCAGTCGCAGCATGCACTCCCACATCACGCATCGCCTGAGCGACCTCAAGATTGCTGTAGGTCATCAGTCGTACCGCAACGTCCTGTACTCTTTTCAAATCAGACTCTTTGAATTTGGATAAGAGTGCATCACGATTCTCATCCTTGAGGTCTCTATATGACCTCATTGCTGATTGTATACCCAATGGTTTTGTCAAGAGAACTACATCTCCGACCTTAGCACCATGTGAATAGACAATATCATTCGGGTGAGCAACACCTAGTGCAATCCCACCGAACACCGGAACGGGATTTGCAATCGTTTGACCACCTGAGAGCTTTGCTTTATGGCGTTCCATAAAATGCTTCATTCCCTTGAGGACTCCAACCACAATCTCTTCAGGCAATTCCTTTGGATAAGCAAGAAATGCCTGCAGTGATATGACATTGGTGACACCCATTGCAAAGACATCATTGGTTGCATTACAAGCAACAATCTCTCCCTGAATGAATGGGTCATCATGGATGGGTGTGAAGATGTCTACATTCTCCACAATAGCCACATCATCGCTGATAACCCGGACCACAGCATCCTCGCCAATTTCATCAGCTGTCTTCGATCCTGATGGAAGTAAGTTAGCTATTTGAAGAAGACGAGTGAGATCATCCTGTTTGACCTTGCAGCTTCAGCCATGAGTAGTTACCATTGAAGTCAAACGTACTTCCGGCACTCGGTGACTCATCCTCCTGTTTAATTTAGAGCCAAAGAGCTCGTTTCTATACTAAAATCTGTGAGTAATAAGATTCTTGGTTAGACTCACTTCACAAGCCTTATAGCCAATTTCACAAAGCCTTGGTTTATTCTAAGAGAGTGTGAGTAAAGTTGGACATAAGGAAGGTTTCTGAAAACATCCATGAAATACCCAAAGGCACCCAGTCATGCATGAAGGTGCCAGTCATAATATTTGCTTCAGAAAACTTAGTTAAAAAGATGAAACAGGATGCAACATTCCAGCAGGCGGTAAATGCAGCATGTCTGCCGGGAATCTACAAACACAGCATTGTGCTGCCAGATGGACATCAGGGATATGGATTCCCAATAGGAGGGGTTGCTGCTACGGATTATGATTCGGGTGTGATTTCACCTGGAGGCGTTGGGTATGACATCAATTGTGGTGTGAGGGTGTTACGTACGAACCTTGATGAGAAGGATGTACGTCCAAAAATAAGAGACCTCATTGATGAGTTATTTTCAGAGGTGCCCACAGGCGTGGGAAAGCAGGGCAAAATCGACCTGCGAAATAGTAGAGGCGTGGATGAAGTTCTTGTCGGTGGCGCGAAATGGGCTGTGGAGCAAGGATATGGATGGGAGGAGGACCTAGACCATCAGGAAGCTAATGGCAGGCTAAAGATTGCAAATCCATCTGATGTTCCTGAATCAGCCAAGAGCCGAGGACTGAAACAAACAGGAACTCTTGGATCAGGGAATCACTTTCTCGAGATCCAAGTTGTCGATGACATCTATAACGAGGATGCAGCGAAACTCATGGGCATCACCCGAAAGAATCAGGTCATGGTGATGATACATAGTGGTTCAAGAGGTCTTGGGCATCAAGTGTGCTCTGAATACATCAAGATAATGACACAAGCTATGAGGAAGTACAATATTGATCTCCCAGATCGAGAGCTCTGTAGTGCTCCAACAACTTCGCCGGAGGGTCAGGCTTACTTGGGAGCAATGAGCGCTGCGGCAAACTATGCTTTCGCAAACCGCCAGTCAATGATGCACTGGACAAGGGAGGCATTTTCGAAGGTGATGGGGAGTTCTCCTGAGGATTTGGACATGGGTCTCATCTACGATGTTGCACATAACATGGGCAAGGTCGAAGAACATGATGTGAACGGAAAGAGGACCAAGGTTGTTGTCCACAGAAAGGGTGCAACTCGCGCCTTTCCACCAGGGCACCCTGATGTTCCGATAAAATATCGTGATGTAGGGCAACCGGTGATTATTCCAGGGACAATGGGAACAGCATCCTACATCCTTATTGGGGATCAGAAGGGAATGGACCTTACTTGGGGCTCAACAGCTCATGGTGCAGGACGTTTCATGAGTCGTGCAAAAGCCAAGAAACGGTTCTTTGGAAAAGAAGTGCAACAGGAACTCGCCTCTGAGGGAATCCTAGTAAGAGCGACCAAGGGGATAGTCATCGCAGAGGAGGCTCCAGGAGCCTACAAGGATGTCGATGAGGTTGTGAGAGTTTCTGATGAAGTTGGAATTGCCACTAAGGTCGTTAGGTTACGGCCCATTGGTGTCATCAAGGGTTGAATTATTTGCGCGCTCACGTACAGCAAGATCTGCCAACACCATGGCAATGCCAAGTAATATTACAATAAATCCAATGATTGTGGTCGGTCCAGGAATCTGCGTGAAAATCAATGCAGCTAGCATTGCAGCTCCAATTGGCTCTCCCAAAACAGCAGATGAAACGACATATGCTGGAACCTTGGTCAAGAGATAGTTATTCACAGAGTGACCAAGAACCGTCGGGAAGATTGCTAGGGCGAGGAAGATAGCCACTTCAGTAGGTTCGAAAACTATTACATTCAAACCAAATGTCATACAGATAGTCATTGTGGAAAGGGCGGCAATAGAGTAGATTATTGTTGTATAGACCGTGATTGGCATATCCTTTGCAAACCGCCTACCACCAATGAAGTATAATGCAAGGAAGATTGCTCCGGAAAGCGCAAGAAGGTCTCCAGTCAAGGCTACGATACCACCATCTCCAAAATCACCCCATGCTAGAAATACTGCACCAATGAGAGCAATGAGGATTCCAACCCAAGATCGTCTTCGTAGTGCTTCACCCAGAAACAGGGTAGAGAGGATTGCAGTAAAGATGGGTGATGAATCTACCAGAACCACACTCGCTGCAACCGTGGTCATGAAGAGAGACTGAAACCAAGTACAGAAGTGAAGTGACAGAGTTATACCAATTGCAGCTAACCAATGCAGATTCTCTCTTGTAACGAGCCTTTTGAATTTCTTGAAATCGCCCCTTGCAAGTCCTATCATAGCCATGAGAATCGCTCCATAGAAAGTTCTCCAAAAGACGATCACAAAGGGATGAGAGATACTAAAAAGAATCAAAATACTGGCACTCGAAACCATGGTGACTGACAGGACTAGTAATGGAATTATTTGACGCTTGCTGCTGGTTGGATCAATAAGCGAGTTCGTCATTATCCTACATCCTTACCTGATGACCGCCCGACCCGCACCCAAAACATCTCATGCCGTTCTCAAGTGCTTCTGCAATGTGAGAGTCACACACAGGGCACTTCTGTACTATAAGGTTCTCAAGGTTGTGAGTAAGTAAAACTTTCTCGACATCCTCTATTGTGTCATATTGGATGAGAACCTTGCCATCTGCGCCATGAACCATCTTTGACAAAGACTGAATTTCGCCTTTGAAGAACATGAGAACGGGCTTCATTAGCTCAATCGCCAGCATGATTTCCATTCCTACACCTAGAGAGGGACTTGAAACTTCAGCAATTACAAAATCACACATTCTAAGATTGTCTACATCTCGACTGTAGATTTCCCCTGATGCCGCTGGACCTAAGAACTGAGGTGCAAAGACAGTGAAACCTAACTCCTCAAGCAGAACCACAACACGATTACAAAAGTCATCTTTCCGTAGAGCTTGGTGGATAATAGGAGCTGAAAGATAGACTCTGGTCATTCTCATTCCTCTCAGTGTTGAAGATTTGACTTCTATTCGTCATGGATTTGAGATTCTGTTGCTGCACCAAGTTCTGAAATTGATGGAACAGACCCATCATCAGCAAGGATCTCATATTTGCCAGAACGGCCAAGAGACAATTGAATCTGACCTCTCCATTCTTTTGCCCACCCATCAGTAATTCTGATAACCTTTCCTGCGGACAAATCAGAACCCTCGCCAAATCCCCAAAGAGAGAGAATTGTCGATCCTGTGTCATCAGCCACAAGTACCTCGATGAGTTGGGTCTTCCTCCCAGTTCGAGTACTGATCATCTTTGGAGGTGCCATGGAAACAACTCGTACAATCAAATCAGTGACATTCTTCTCAGGTTCAACATCAGATAGTTTCAATCAGTTTTCCCCTTGATTAGTGAAGCTTACTAGCAAATCAGTCTTTCCGCTGGTCTGACTCAATCTTTGTCCTTCTCTTCCTTACTAGCATCGAATAGACGATCTAGCTCGGCCAGGGTTTCACCATTAAGAGGCAAATAGGAATCATCTTCATCCACTTCCTCTGTCACCACGACAGCTCCAGTTCCTCCAACAGAGCGGTCCAAAGGACCAAGAATGGTTTCTAACTCCTCAAGTGACTCAGCATCAATCTCATCTGTTACCTCTGGCTCATCCACCAGTGGTTTTGTTTCCTCGCTGCCAATAGCTTGGAGGGCTGTATCAATTTCATGCTCTGATGCCTGCTCAATCTCTGTGACAATAATATCATCAAAATCATCAGTTTCTAAAGCTTCAAAGATGATATCCTTAGCCATTCTCATTGCATCTGTATTTTCTTCTACGACCAATTCAAGACCTGAATCTTCAGCAGTTACACCTACCATTTCGATGGTTTCGGGTTCAACTGGCATAATTTCAGACTCGGCAGCAGCTTCGAGTTCTGGTTCAATCTGAATCTCCACATCCTCTGGAGCTTCGATTGCTTCGACCTTTACCTCAATCTCTTCCGGAACTATTGGCTCTTCCTCTGTTCCTTCAGAAACTGTCACTTCCTCTTCTAGTACTTCCTCTTCTTCTATGATCTCGTACTCATCGAGGTTTTCAATCACGTGACCCTCTTCATCAACATAGACTTCCTCAACGACCTCGTACTCTTCCTCAGCAATCTCTTCTCCTGAGGGCTCCTCTACTTCTGCCTCAGCCATCGCGTGAGCTTCAACTTCTGCGATTGCTTCTTCAGCGGCTACCTCAGTGAACTTCAATAGCTCAGAGGCAGGAAGGTCCGGCAAGGCTACACCAACATACTGAGCGGCGGCGGTCATGAGAATTCTTAGCATCTCATCACGACGAGCTTCGTCGATTGCCACCATGGGATACGTAGGAATACCAAGTATCTTTTGGACTACCTCAGGTTTCATTGCATTTGGTTTGTCCTGCTTGTTAGCCATGGCGAAAACAGGAACCTTAGGAGCATCTCGTTTGATGAGTTTGAGAATGTCTTTACTGATGATCACATTCCTCAGTGTTGAGTCACAGACAAGAAAGATGACATCCGCACCATGAAAGTAAAACCGCCACAAAGTTCGGAAACGTTCCTGTCCTGCAAAGTCCCACAGGACCAAGGAATAGTTACCAAAACGTATGTTCTCCACAGTTTCTAGGTTCAAAGCAATCGTTGGGACATACTGGAGTGGTGGAGTATCACCTAGAAGAAGATGTAGAGTGGTTGTCTTACCAACACCACCCTCTCCTACCAAGGCAATCTTGAGTCTGGTTGTGACAGATGGTTCAACGAGAGCCGCATAACCCTCGACTACACCCTCAATCCCCTTTTTCTTGAAGGTCCATCTGAGTGCCTTCAGAGCAGTGTCTATTTTTTCGAAAGTACTTCCTTCATCCTCGCCCTTATCAGTGACATATACCAGAACAGAATCCTCAATCCAGTCCTTTCCAAGGAACTTGTGATCTCCAATGATGAGCGGCAGTTCTGAAACCTGACCATGTTCTGTTCTAAGCTCTTCTCTTGTTGAAACGAACTCTTTCAGTGCCTCTTCGTTCACCTCTACTGGCCAGTATTGAGTCTTGGCAATTATCTGCATTCTTGAGATCCGCACGAGGAAGGTATTGTGAATCACTTCAGTATCACCATTTTCAATCAAGCCAAGAGGCTAGGTTTCTGAAGCCTTTCGGTCAGTAAGTTAATCCTTTGGGTATAGATTAAGCTGTGTTGTTTGTATATTTTGATATTCTGTATATCTATCGGAAACATATCAGAAGAAATGTTGGAGCGGCGGTCCGCCAGAGCGAACCTTCCGCATCCGTGGAGCTCTTCCTAACAGGATGCATGGTAAAATCAAATTACATGCGCAAGACTGCCCAGCAATGGGCAATAGGGACCTAGAACTCACTTTGGGACCGTGTTTGCTGCGAGTTCCTGACGGGGGAAGCCATGCAACCCTGTCATGAAGATTCACATGCCCGAAGACCAAATTACCATATGAAGCTTTCTAGGTCATTTTTCACTGTATTTATCGCAGTAATATCTCTAGTCGATTGGAGAAATCGCATCAGTCGATTTTCTGGTGTCTCTAATGTATCGCCCTTGCATGTCGATATTCCTGGAACTCTCTACAATTTCTCAACGTGGGAAATTATCTCTAAGCAACCGGAGGTGGTGGTGTACCATCTCCATTTGTTTGGGATCATCAGGAGTTTTCTCGAGATCTGTGACTAGTGTTTGGAGGAAATACTCGGGAAAGAAGAGTCTCACTCGAATATCATTTAATAGAAACAACCATTTGTCATACTCGCCAGATGCGCCTTTACGTCTCTTTTCAGAGATTATCCTGAATTTCTTAAGGATCTGAATTGCTGCTTTCAATTCCTTAGGTGGAATTGCCAGTGTGGCTTCTAGCTCTGAGATATTGACAGGTCTCCTCCTAAGCTCACTAAGTGTGTCATAACAGTCCGGATCAGCCAGCACCTGTGCCACTGAAACAGTATCTTCTGGAGTCTTTTGCCATTCTGTAAGGAACTCTAGGACTTCAGACTTGTATTCAGCAGCCAGCTCGGGGTCAAGAACACTGCTAGCAGCCTCCATAGATAGAAGCGGAGGCGCCCTGAAGACCTCTAGGTCTTTAATCATGAAGACACAGGTTCTTCCAATCTCATCG
>JAEORX010000047.1 GCA_016840685.1 Candidatus Thorarchaeota archaeon | reverse complement strand
AGGCTCGTCTTGCAAGATTGTAAGACACAAATAGGATTACAAATGATACCCCAACTGCCCCAAGGGGATCTCCTATTGGAAATCCAATCCACACAAAGGATAGTCCAATCAATACTACCATTGAGCTTAACATATCTGTCCTGAAGTGAAGTGCATCTGCCTCCAGAGCTTGGCTGTTGTGTTTTCTTGCATTCTTGTATAGCATCTGGCTTCTCTCATAATCCACAAAAATACTAAACAACATTACAGCTATACCCCAAAATGTTGCTTCTGCATACTCCTCAAAGACAATCCTTCTTAGTGCCTCATAGATGATCCATCCAGACGTCACCCAGAGGATTATTGTCTCAGCCAGAGCCGCGAAATTCTCAATCTTACCGTGACCGAATTGATGTTCAGAATCAGGTGCCTGCGAGGCTTTTCTAACTGCTGCAAGAGTTATTCCTGCAGCTAGTAAATCAAGACCGCTATGGAGAGCTTCGGAAATGATACCAATTGAATTTGTGAAAAATCCTGTTACTAGTTTGACAAGAGTCAGAAGTGCAGCTGCAAAAACGGACCACGCTGCAGCTCGTTGTACTTCTCTTCTGCCTAACGTAATCGAATCCAAAACAGTCACATCGAAGCGCCTCACATATACAGATATAATACTTGTCAATTGAAAACGGTTTTTGGGTATAGTTATATCATGTCGAATACACTCTGAAGCTAGAGACTCAATTTACACATTGTCAGAAGACGCTTGAATTGTGAAGAATCCTAGATGGTCTATGTAACTGGTGCAATCAATGAAGTATCGCACAGAAGGTATCATCCCGCCTCCAATTGCCAAATTGGCTGAGGCTGCGAAACGAATCAGTTCATCTCCTGGGTTTTTAAACCTGGGTCAAGGACTACCTGGTCATATCCCTCCAGAAGATGCCCTGACAACGTTAAAAGAGCGGATTTTTCATCCAGCAACACATGTCTATACTCCTGATGAAGGGCTTGTGGAGCTCCGTGAGGCACTAGCTCTCTATCTTCGTCAAGAGTCGGGAATCGATGCAAATCCGCAGGATGAGATCGTGATTACTGCGGGAGCCAACAATGCTTTTGCCAGTGCAATCCTGACTCTTGTAGAGCCTGGCCAGAATGTAATCATGCCATCCCCCTATTACTTCAACTCGGTCATGGCTGTCAAACTTGCAGGAGCAGAGGTCAAAGACATTCCAGTGGGTGAGTCTTTTCAACCTGAACCAGAATCCATCGAAGCAGCAATAGATGATAAGACCAAAGCAATCTTCCTTATTACACCCAACAATCCAACAGGAGCCGTTTATAGTTGTGAGCGGATTGATGCTATCCTTGATCTATGCATCCAACACGAAATCATGCTGATTTGTGATGAAACTTATTCACGTATGGTGTTTGATAATGCTAGACACTATAGCCCCCGTTCTCGTCGCGATGCCAATAACACAGTGGTGACCCTTGGAAGTTTCTCGAAGGATTTTGGGATGAGCGGATGGCGTGTTGGATATATCATTGGTCCAACTGATTTTATCAAGGAGCTCATCAAGTTGCAAGACACGGTGTCCATCTGTGCACCTACAGCAGGGCAGATGCTCGCATTAGAAGTACTGAAAAAAGGTTTGGATGTTGTTGAAAAGGAACTACAAAGGCTAGGTCTTCTTCGTGAACTGGCATACCTTCGATTGCGAGAAATCGATGCCTTTGAGGAAAAATACACACAGGGAACTTTCTATCTCTTTCCCAGAGTAAAGGGATGCACAGATTCAAGAAAGCTCGTGATGGATATCTTGCAGTCCACTAGGACATTAGTTCTACCTGGCTCTATCTTTGGCAACACAGGTGAAGGTCATATTCGACTTTCAATTGGTCCATTAACACCTGAGGCTGTGGATGAGGCTTTCAATAGGCTGTCCAAGTTCTTTGGAGAAGGTTAATTATCCTCATACATCTCCCACTCCCAATCAGTCACAATCTGGCTCGTATATTTATTCCACTCATCTCTCTTCAATCTAACAAAGGATTCTATGATGTCTTTTCCTATGGCTTCGCATATCACTGTGTCTTTTTCCAGACAATCGAGCGAGTCCTCCAGAGTTGTAGGGAGCATCTTTATTCCGAGCTTCTTCCTCTCTTTGTCAGTCAGACTGAAGATATCCTCTTTTCTTGGGTCGGGTGGCTTGAGCCCTCGATTGACACCATCCATTCCTGCTGCTATGAGAGCGGTGAAGAGTAGATAGGGATTAGTCATAGAATCAGCTGATCGGAATTCTATAGCCGCCTTATTTCCTGGTCCGAACATTGGAATCCTAATCAGTACCGTCCTGTTTTTCCATCCCCAGGTTATATAGACAGGAGCTTCGTGGTGGGGAACAAGTCTCTTGTATGAATTGATTGTTGGATTAGCAATTGCAGTGATGGCTGGTGCATGCTCTAGGAGACCTGCAATGAACATCTCTGCTGTTTCTGATAGTTTTGATTTGTTGTCAACACCAAAGAGATTCTTCTCCCCATCCCAGAGTTGGAGGTGACAATGAAGACCATTTCCAGCTGATCCTTCAAATGGTTTTGGCATGAATGTGACATCCAGTCCTTGATTTCTTGATATTGATCTAGCAAGATTCTTGAATAGTAGGATGTTGTCTGCCATCCTTTTAGCATCATCAAATTCTAGCTCTATCTCTTGCTGGGATTCACCAACCTCATGATGAATCACTCTTGGTGTGATTCCAAGATTACGTAACGTAGAGGCTAGTTCAAGCAGAAAATCCATTCCCGGACTCTGTGGATATGTATCAGCATATCCAGCTTCGTCATACAACTCGCCATCTGGTGTTATGAAATGAAACTCTGGTTCCACCTTGACCTTCAATTGCATCTTTCCAGGTAGCATTTCCTCACATACTTTATGCAATCGTCCTCTAGAGTCTAGAGAGAAAAATTCCTTACTCTTGCCTTCAGCAACCCTCTCTCTGATATAGCACATCACCGCTGCAGTTCTCTGTGCAACAAATGGCAATTCAATCAATGATGTTGAATCGGGCTCTAGCCGAAGGTCTGATGATTCAACTTTTGCTAAACCAGTCACCGAGCTGCCATCGCAACTAGTTCCACTTTTCAATGCTGAATCTTTTGCCACCTCTTCAATTGTATCTGCAGGTTTGCATGGTACAACCATTGCTTTTAGTCTACCAAGAAGGTCCGGGAACCTCAGCTCTATGAATTCAATCTTCTCAGACATGGCAAAACCCCCCAGGGAATCGCTCTTTCTAGTCGGATTTACTATCGTTTAAAGGTCTTGGTTTATCCCCAAAGCTCCTTATACCATGCTTCGGCCTCGTCGCCTAACTCAAGTCTGACTGACCCACTGGCGACACTGACCTCATCGCCCTCTTTAATCTCGAAGTTCAACCCGGCAATTCGGATCGCCTTCTTCTCAAGATGAACATTTCCGATATTACGGGCGTGCATTGTTGCAACTCTCTTCCCACCGTCCATTATCAACAACTGGTCACTATAGAGAACATTGCATTTCAGCTTGAACTTGCTCTCCTTAAAGGGTCCCAGGTGAATCTCAAGATTGCTGAATTCTGCCTTCACACTCTCTGCATTCATAGACTTCACGCTAGCCCGCATTTGCCTGCCATCTTATGAATTTCATCATCTGGATAATGCCATCCGGAAGACAGATAGTTGTCTATTCCAACTAGTAAGTTGAAATGATAAAGAAGGGACTTCACATTGGCACCAGTGGTTGGTCGTACGACAAGGATTGGAGAGGAACCTTCTATACGACTGGAGGATCTATGCTAAAGTACTACCTCACATATTTCTATACAGCTGAAATCAATTCGACCTTCTATGCCCTCCCCAAACCCAATTTCATCAAGCATCTGTCCTCTCTGGGTGAGAACTTTTTCTTTTCAGCAAAACTTCCGAAAAAGGTCACACACGACCATCGTCTTGACCTCTCGGCAGAGGGTGGGCAGGTACTCAACGAGTTCTTCAGACTAATTGAACCAATCCGTGACAAAGTCCCGGTTCTTCTGATTCAACTACCCCCGTGGGAAATATCATCGATGGGCGACTTGGAGACCTTTCTATCATTTCTTGATACAAGATTTAGGTATGCTATTGAATTCAGAGATCAATCTTGGCTCAATAATGAGGTTTGGAACCTTTTGGAAGACTATGGTGTAGCAACTACTATTGTCGATGAACCAAAGATTCCTATTGATCTCAGAGTCACCACAGATTTCTCATATATCCGGTGGCACGGTCATGGTACAAACCCGTGGTTCAACTATCGATTCTCTGTTGAAGAACTTGAAGCCTGGGTCCCTCGTCTGGAACAAGTCACTGACAGTGTTGAAACCACCTTTGGTTACTTCAACAATCACTTTGCAGGTAATGCGCCTTTAAACGCTCTACAGCTGCTATCATTATTGAATAAGATAACTCCAAAACAACGGGTGAAACTCGATCGTATGTTGAAGGCGACTAAAACAACCCAAGCCACACTGGATGACTTCTAATCTTTGAATTAATAGAAATCAATTAGGTTATCTTGGCCTACGAGCATCATTCAACATGGATACCGAAAAAACCTATTGCGGTTGGTGCGGGTTGCCAGAGAATCATTGGAGTAACACATTTCGTTGGTGGAGCAGGGGGAAAAGATACTGTTCAGCAAGGTGCTTTGCTGCGGCTGAGTACCAAGCACATCTTGTTTTCGCAATTTGTGGAGCCCCCATTCTTTGGTTTCCAATATTGAGTTTTGCAGCATCATTATTATCCGAAGAATCTACATTCTATCTTTTTGTATCTCTATTTCTCATTACAATAGCGATTGCATTCACAGGTTTTTTTGTCTACATGGTTGCTATAGGTAAAGAGGAACGAAAAAAAGTAGCGTTGGAGAAATACGAATCTTTGCCATCTTGGAAGCCACTCTGACCGAAATGCCCAAGGTTATAAGGACACTCTATGATGTTTCATTGCGTAAAGTGAGAAAGGAAGAGTCAGGTTAACAAATAACCATGCTAAAACCAGAACGTTTTCTCTGGTGTTTGATGTATCTGCTTTTTCATCAATCACAGACTTAGTCTGTATGATATACTACACTCACAAGAGCAGGATATAACCAATGGAAAAAATGAAACTCAATTCAAAGACTGATTACAATAGAAGCCGCGTGATAAACGGACATGGCCCTCATAGAATTCTGGAAATGATTCAACAAGAATTACTGGATAGTATCTCCAAGAGCAAAACACTCGAAATGAGGTGAAAGAATGAGTACGAGAAATTATGACCACTGTACATGCGGTCATAAACGTGAGAAACATGAAGACTTCAAGGATGGATGCTCTATGTGTAGCTGCAAAGTCTTTCACAGAGGCATGATTCATAATTCAATGTAAATTGATATCAACGTCCATCTCGAAAGCCTAATAAGCGGACCAACGGCTCGAAGCCGAGTCAGGTGATTGACCAATGAGCTTTGATATAATTGCTGAGTCTCGAGTGAGATCTCCACGAGATGGTCGCACAAAGAGGGGTCGAGGATTCAGTCGGGAAGAAACAAGCCAGGCTGGACTCTCCATAGATGAGGCTCGGCAGATGGGACTGATAATCGATATTCGAAGAAAGACTGCTCATCCTGAAAATGTTGATGCCCTAAAACAGTACATGAAAGACCTTGAGGAACTAGCCTCTGCTCTAGCAAAAGAGGCTGAACCAGTAAAGGTGAAAGATGAAGTTGAAGCAGTCGATCTTGCTTCGTTACGGGTTGTCAAGCAGTCTGAGGTTCCTCTCCTCGCAAAAGCTGGAATCACAACCTTCGAGGATTTAGCATATTGTGACATAACAAAGGTTGCCAAGAAAACAGGAATAGATGAGGACCGAATAACAGCCATGGTCAAGGCTGCGCTCAAGAAGGTATAGCGTAGGACGAGGAGAAGAGCGGGTTGGACTACACTCGACTCATTTCAGTCCTAGAGAACCCGCCAGCAGTGAAATATCCCGTAGTTCTACCTGATTTCTTCGTGGACCACTTTGTTGTATATGATCAGCTTAACAGCCTAATTGAAGGTCTGAAGAACTTAGCAGAACAGGGTGGGGGGAATCTGCTTGAGAACGAGCAGTTCATTCGAAGAGGTGGGAATGCCGTGAACACCGCCTCAGCTTTGTTATCATTGGGTATCAGTCCTAAGCTTATAGTCACAACGGACCAATATGGTGCATCCCTTCTGAAAGCGCTCGCTGATCCGGAACTTGACTTGAGTCATGTTCACACTGATGGTCAACTATCTTCCACTGTTTCAATCGAAACACAATATATGGGCCGAAAGGTCAACCTCATGGTGAGTGACAGTGGGTCCGCATCCGATTTTGCTTACTCAAACTTGACTCAGGATGATCTTGAGGTCATCCAGAACAGCGGACTAGTAGCTCTAGTTAACTTGAACCACAATCGTAGAGGGCCCAATCTGGCATATGATTTGTTTACCATGATAAGGGCGTCATCAAAGGCAACCACCTTCATGGACATGGGCGATCCCTCTGGAAACCCAAAGGTGATAGCAGAGCTTGTTAGACGTGTAATCAGACCCGGTCTAGTAGACATCCTAGGTCTTAATGAGAACGAGGTTGGGTGGGTGGTCCAATTATTAAGAGAGGAGGTTGGACACAAGAAGATAACTTCCGAACATCCTCAAGACTGGCTTGAAAATGCTAAGACCATTGTCGATGAAACAGGTGTCTGTATAGACCTTCATACTCCTCATTACTCAGCCACTATTGACAAGAAAAGAACCATTGTATTTCCCTCATTCTCTGTTGAAGGTAGAGTAGTATGTGGTGCTGGTGATGCGTGGAATGCCGGTGACATCTATGGAACATTACTCGGTCTTCCCAAGGAAGATCGGCTGATATTGGCAAATGCTGTGGCAGCCCTCTATGTTTCATCGAAGGATGCTTCTCATCCCTCCATATCTGAAGTAATTGGATTCCTTCGGTCAGCTCCAGCTCTCTCAGTAGATGGCACAAAGCTACTTAAAGTTCAATAACATCCATATCGATGATATCTGCAAAGCTAGGTTAGGTGTATGACAATTGGAATTGGAGCGAGTTCTGACCAAGCTGAAATTTGACGAGGCGGTCAGTGGCTATGCTCTAATCACAAGTGATGGTCATCCCTTTCTTTCGTTTTCGTTACCAGATGAAGTATTACCTCAAATCAAAGGGACTCTACGAATCCATGGACATGACTTGAAACTTGTGAATACTATGACAGGTAAGGGAACAGTCATCCTTGCCAGAGTTGACCCACGGTGGGTCCTTGCAGTCCTTTTCGAACCTGATTTTCAGCTAGGAGGTGCTCTTTCAAGGACCAAGGCTGTGGTTGATCTTCTCATGCAAGTCGACCTTCCGCCCCCGCCTTCAAGTATAGTTACTGAAGAGGACGAGGAGCGCGAGGAAGAAATTCTTCCAGTCGAGGAAGAGGCTATGGTTGGGATAGACTCTACTATTCCTGAGGAGTCACAAGATCTTCTTCTACCAGAAAGCATGCCCATTGAACCTGAGTCTGTAACAACGGAAATGATAGTTACTGAGGCACCTGAAGCGCCTTTAGATGATGCTGAAGTTGACGTACGACATGGATGCGTAGTGCATAGAGCCGAGAAATACAGAGAGTCAATGACTCTGGACTCTGCACTCAATATCACCATAAAGAAGCAGTTTGCCAACATTGGTATTGATATCCTCTTAATTGTGGATGAAAAGATGACAGTCTATAGACTTGCGGAACACCTTTCACGACCTGTCGAGAAAGTTATACAGATTGTGAGATGGTGTGTTGCTCGTGAAATACTGCGGGTCGAATGTCCTGAGGAGCAAGAACCAAGTCATAAAGAGATTATAGAGCTGCCTCTGTTTGAGGGAGACATTGACAAGGTCAAGAAGCAGCATCGTCCTGTGCTTCAGATGTGTGATGGAAAAAGGACACTACAAGAGATAGCCACCGAACTTGGCATACCCTATTTTGAAGCGTTGCAGATGGTTGTTCCCTATCGCGGGAAAACAGTGAAATTCATTCGAACAGATAAATCGTCAAGATTTTGATATTGGAGGTTGAAATAGCAATGGGTGTTAAAGGAAAGATTGCATGGAGCTTCATGACAGACAAGGTCAGTAAGGTCTTGTTCCAAGCTAGCTATCGAGAGTTGATGAATCTATTAATGAGCACCAGTGTCAGTGTCGATGAAATCAATCGAAAGATGAAGGACATTGGTTTCCGGGTTGGAGAAACCCTGCTGATGGACTATGCTGATAGAATACGTCAGCATGCAGGCAAGTTCCACGAATTTGCTAACACACTCCAACTTGCTTACAAAGTCAACTCTGGACAGGAGTTTACAGATATTTGGGTCAGTCCTGACAAGAGGACCATAAAGTTCACAGACGCAGATTGTCCGATTTGTGCTGGAGTGCATATTACTGACATGCCTGGTCTGCAATATTGCGTCATCGTGAGTGGTGTGTTTGATGCTGTCATGAAGCTACGAGGATTTCAAGCTGAGAGCTTCCAAGAGTCCTGTAGGGCATTGGGTGACGAAAACTGTACCTGGACCCTCTCTCTTCTATAGCTGCAATCAGTTTGGAATCTAGTTGCCTATCCGGCATAGGTATAAAACCTAATAACTGGAAAAAGAGGTATAGAACCATAATCATGGAGGACCTCAATTGGGTCAGGGTTTAGGCACGCTCATGGGATTAATAGTAGCATTTGCATTTACGTTCATCATACTGATGTTAGGAGCATTCATGCCAAATGACCTCATAGCATCAACAATTGTGGATGACTTCCTTGTCACTGGCGAACTTGAAATCCGTCTGGCTGTGACTGGTACCATTCTATATCCAGCTCCTTCGTTTTTAGGTTCGACGACTTTAGGATCACTTGTTGGGTACGGAGCACCAGGCGCAACAGTGTTGATGTGGTTGGCATGGGGTACAGGCGGACTAGTTGCTGGATTGATGACAAAAGAAATCTTCCCTGGGATTCTTTCCGCAGTCTTTTCAGCAATCATCGGTGCCTTTCTTACATGGCTTTTATTCTTCATTTTAAGTCCTGACTTTAGTACCATTGGTATTGGCGCAATTATCCAAGGTGGTTCTCTCCTAATAATGCAAGCATCACTTGAAGGGACAATATTCCCTGCAATTGCATGTGCTATAGGCGGATTACTTGGTGGAGCCATAACGAGAGACCGATAGTCAATCGACTTCTGTGTTCAAGGTCCTCCCACATTCAGAACATATCAAAGGGTTTGACTTGAATACAGCTCCACACTCACAGATTGTTTCAATCTTTAATGGTATTGGAGGTTCAGCCTGACGTCCAAGCCTTTCAGCTAGTATTGCCATAGGGATTGCTGAAGGCAATGACAGTGTTGCGAGTATTAGAGATGTTGCAAATTGAGAGAGCAAGTCAAAATTCCTGCTAGCGCTACTCCAAAACTCAGGATTAAGAAGTAGAAGAGATATCAGTGCGAAGAAAGCATGTATCAGACCAACCCAGAGCATTGATCTGACAGTATTCCATCCTGGTCTTGAGAAAGGCCCAATAATCACCCCAATGATGAGCCACGAAGCGATATACAAAATAATCTGTGTCAGCGTGATTGGTCCAAAAAGGGCAGATTGTAATGCAGTACTTCCATCTAAGAGGAACCAAATATGGTTGATTGGCTCAGGATATGTTTCTTGGATGCCTCCAAGCAATATGACAATGATTATAGAGCCTATAATAACTGCTAACAAACTACTCACGAAGTTCCTCATAGTAATAACACAACATGTGGGAGTCCCTCTTAACCGTTATTGACCGTATTTGACATCGAAGAGAACCACTCCACCACCACAATCCTTTTCAGACGACCTTGGAAAAATAGCATGTACAGGCACTATTGGTCGGACCAGAGTCAATGAGGTATATACTATGTCTAAGGATTTGGAACGCGCGTTATCAAAATTACGATTCGATGACCAAGTATTGGGATATTCGTTAATGACAAAGGTTGGTAGACCCTTTGTTAGTTTTGCATTTCCTGATGAGTTGTTTCCTCGTGTTAAAGACAGTATAAATCTATACAAGACTGATCTACGACTTATGACCATCGATACTGAAAGGGGCTTGGTAGTTCTCTCTCCGGTTGATGATAACTGGATTTTGACGGTTTTGTATGTGCCTGAGCTTCAACTAGGTCTTGCCATTGCTAAGACTAAGAATGTCCTAAGACTTTTGGAAGGAGTTGAGCTTCCTCCCCCACCAGAGGAGTTTGAAGAATCAGTTGAATCCAATCTCCAAGTTCTAGAGAGTATCGCCATTAAGGCTGCATCTATCGAAGCCACAGAACCGGTGGAGTCACAACTAGCTCCAGATGAAGCCATTGCTACTCGTCCCTCAGTTGAAGAGGAACCCACTTCAGCTGTTGATTTGCCACCTCCGGAATTCTTCAACGTTCTACCTACAACAGTACCTGAGCGTGGTCCACAGTATTCAGCCGCCCTGTCGTTGGATTCGCAACTCTATGGTGAGATGAAGAATTTGTATCGGAACTTCGGATTTGATGTTCTGATGTTAGTTGATGGAAACATCAGTGTGGAAAAAATTGCAGATTCTATGTTCCAGCCAAACGAGAGGGTAATTGAGCTCTTGAAATGGGGCGCTTCAAAAGGGATCATTGATGTTCCGCAGTTTTCATCTGAGGAAGAGGTCAAAACTGAGGCAAAAAGCACTATAGGGCGCTATGTGAAATGTCCTCGCTTTGAGGGTGATATGAGCAAGGTAGCTAGCACTGATCTCAATATCGTCAGACTCTGTGATGGTAATAGAACTACTGAACAGATAGCTGAGGCAACTAATCTCCCATTACCGAAAATTGTACAAACAGTCGCAAAATACCGCAAATCGGGCATGAAGGTGATTGGAAAGACCCTCTAGACAATGAGAAGGTGTGAAGAAATGCCCAAGATAGAGAACCCGATACTAATTAGCCTCTATTCTCACTATGTCGAGAAAACGCTCTCAGAAACTGACAACATTGATGAAGCAAATCAGCGGCTTCGAGATCTTGGACGTGAAATTGGACAACAGGTTTACCTCAACACCGAGATTGTCGAGAAGACAAAAGATACTGTGAATACCCGTGAAGATGTGGCAAAACTAATTGAAACTGTCTACAAGATTCTATTCAACAAGAGACCAAAGGATGTGGACATGAAGACCGCACGTGGGTCTGTACGTATAACAGATGATAACTGTGTGTGGTGTCAAGAGGTCAATCTTGAGGGAATGCGCGGATTTGGGTATTGTGAGGTCTTCAGTGGAATTCTCGAATCAATACTTGAGTTCAAAGGCGTTGATGCTAAGGTCTTCCAGGAGATGAGTAGAGCCACAGGTGCAGATGCATGCATCTGGAATGTCCGTTTAGTCTAGATGTATCACACACACACACACATAAAGCACTTAATATCCAATTTTCCATCAAACAGTGAGAACGAGGTCTGGATATGTCTAAACAAGAGAAGGTGATTCCATGGTGGCAAGGTCGTCTAAAGGAGCGTGACCTAATGGTCGCATTCTTTGCAAAGACCTGGAACAAGCTTGGCAGTAGAATCGCAGTAATGTTTCCAGACCGAGTGAAAGACTTATACTACTCTGCTGGACGCCTTGCAGGACTCGAGGCTCAAAGAGAATATTTTAAGATTGGAAGGCAAAAACCACCAGGAGATTTCAAGGGGATTATAGAATTCATCAAGATGTCTCTTGAAACCCTGATTGTCCCTTTTGGCGATATCAAGATAGCCAAACTATACAAATTATGGCTGGATGAGGAGGCTATTATAGAGATAGGAGATAACCCCTATGCTTCAGGTTATGAAGCAGAGCAACCTTCCTGTTTCTTTCTAAAGGGATTCATAGAAGCAGTCCTTGAGTACCTAACCGACTTCAATAGAATTGAATACGAGAAGTTGCTTGTAACCGAGGACACTTGCATGTCAACTGGCCAAGAAACATGCACATTTAAGATTACAATGACCTATCCTGCACGCGGTACAGCTTAGTAGTGCGAAATTTCAACAAACATATCTTTTAACTGGAAAAGGATATCAGTTTAGACGCTGGATGTAAGAACATGAGTAGACGCATCACCAAACACTTCCTTGTAGGACTCTCACTTGTTCTCCTTTCATGGGGTATCCTAGGTGTAGTTCTATCTGGTACTGGCTTTGGTGGTGTCGAGTCGATGGCACAAGACCTGTCGACCTCTCTACATGCTACAGATACAAGAACATCATTCAACGCTCTTTCAATATGGATTGGAAGTGCAACTAGTATTGAAAATATCACAGTCGATGTCGTAATCTTCTCATGGAACTCAGGAGGCACAAACCCAATAGGATTAGATACACTCGTCTCTGCAATCGACCTTGGCTGTTTTGTCTTTGTAATAGGAACAATATCTCTTGATAGGAGAGAGGATCGTAGACTTCTAAAACTCCGTGATCGTATATTGGGAGAGGTAGCGTCCAATCCTGGGATCCATCTTCGTGAGCTTCACAGAATTATTGGATGCGCTATGGGTGCTCTCCAATACCACCTTCAGATTTTAGAAGAGGAAGGTCAAGTCATATCCCTCAGGAATGGCAACGTACGACACCTATTTGCACCAGACTATTCCAACGATGAAAAAGTGATGTTGTTGACCGCATTGGTTCGGAACCCTACTGTTAGCTCCATTCTTAGTGAATGCGCAGCCAATGGTCAGACCACTCAAGCGGTCATTAGTCGAGCACTAGATGTTGACAAGAGTCTTATTTCCTACTACATCAGTACGCTACTCGATGCAGATATCCTTCGCACAGTGAAAGTGTTTGGAAGGGAAAAACCAGTCCTTCTTACTGACTGGGCTCGTACAGCCATAGACTGTCAAGGTGTTCTGGTACAGTAATTGCTCAACCCCTATGCTTATCTTGGGATGCGAATCAGTCGCAACTACCCTGGTGGCATAATATGGCTGATGATGATTATCTCGATGCGGTCGACTATACACGGGATGACCTAGATATCGAGGATCTTGAGGATGTTAAGCACGTAGTACGCCTCGTAGATGTACACAGAGTTTTTGCCCTTGGTACGAATCAAATAGAAGCAGTAACTGGAGTGAATCTCACGGTTGATGCTGGGGATTTCGTAGTGGTTTCAGGTAAGTCGGGGTCTGGCAAGACAACTCTCTTGAATATCATCGGAGCGATTGATCTTCCAACTCGTGGGCGAGTGTTTGTAATGGATGTACCTATCAATGACTATGATGAATCATTTCGGGCATCATTTAGACTGAACAATACTGGGTTCATTTTCCAGAGTTACAACCTTGTGTCCACCCTGACTGCTATCGAAAATGTCATGTTTCCCATGCAACTCTCAGAAAAGAGTCGAGCTGAGATAAGAGATGAAGCAATGAGTCTTCTTGTGAGTGTTGAGATGGAACACCGAGCTGATCATCTTCCTTGGCAGCTTAGCTCGGGAGAACAACAACGGATAGCAATCGCCCGGGCAATGGCTAATGACCCTCCAATCATCCTTGCTGATGAGCCTACAGCGAATCTTGATGGTTATAGTGGACAAAAGGTACGCGACCTTCTGTTTGAGCTTAACAAACAAGATAGGGCAATTATTGTCATGACACATGATGAAGGAATAATCAACCAACCAAATGTTCAGCATTACAAAATGGAGCTCGGAGTGTTGAAGCAACATGCCTGACCATCAGCTGTTTGCTTCACGAGACCTCAAGAGAAGATCATTTAGGACAACGCTGACTATTTTCTCTCTGACAAGTGTTGTGACTGCTACTACATTCGTATTCCTGTTCGGTAATATTCTACTTGACGTATCATCCTTTGCTGTGGCAACTGCTTTGTCATCGTCCTTTGGAACATTTTTCTCAACCTTTGTTTGGACAATCCTTCTACTCGTCTTTCTACTTGGAGCGGTCGTTGTATCCACAACAATATCCTTAGAGATGGTTACTCGTCGCCGTGATATTGGTCTGATGAAATCAATAGGCACTCTGCTTGATACCATCTTTGACTTCTTCATGGCGCAGTCTGTGATAATGTTACTAGCAAGCATTGCACTCGGATTGGCTCTTGGGACCATACTCTACTTGGCTGGAATAGTCTGGCTAGGTAGTTTGATCCCCTCCTTGGAGTTGACGAATGTATTCCCCACTATTCAATTGGCTCTGCTTGCTATGGTCCTTGTTATCACAGGTTATTTTTCTGCACAGAAACCAATTTACGACACAGTGCAGGAGTCGCCATCCATAGCATTAAATCCCGATGTTGGCACTAAAGTACGTGTTACTGGTTTTCTAGACAGTCTTGGTCTCTCCTTTAGGATTGCAACAAAGGGGACAGGTCGACGGCTCAAAGGAACTCGAAGGACTATCATTTCTCTCTTTCTCAGTTTTACAATAGCATCATTACTCTGGATTGGCGGTGGAGTAGTCCAGACAACTTCAAGTTCCTATGTGACTCGATCAATGGGTGTGAACATTATCGCAGTCGGAAACCCGAATCTGTTGCGTTCATATTATGATGCATATTCACTCTATGGCTCGCCTCTAAACAGCTCGTTCAGTTACTTGGATGAAGGTGATATGATTCCAGCTCAGCTACTTGATGATCTTGACAATGTCTTGGGAGTAGAAAGAATCGAATCGCGTCTTGTTGTATACTCAGAAGTGGAAGAACTACCAGCCATCATCTGGAACGAAGAACTTGAGCAGTACGAGCGCATCGGTTTAGATCGCACGACAAATGCAGCTCTTGTTGGAGTTGACTGGGAAACGACAATTTCCGATTGGTATTTCGAAGGTCGTAGTATTGAGAATTCTGAGCAGGTATGGATAGGCGGAAAGATGGCTAGCGACCTCTTCGAGGACCCACTCATACAGAGTTTGGGTGTTCAGGGGGTATCTCTAGAAATCAAAGCTCAAGCCTTTGACATTCTCAATGGTGGTATGATGGCACTGATGGGGCTCACACAGCTCCAGACTTACTTCGGAGTGAATGGCATTAATTTGGTCTTGGTACAACTCGAGGAGTTTGATGATTCAATCATATCACAAATCAATCTCTTAGCTGAGAGTTATGGTTTTGCCATTTACAGACAACATGATGTGCTGCTAGGGAACCTTCAGACAATCGACGCTATTTGGGCGTTATTGAATCCCCTTGCAATTGTCACTCTTCTCAGTGCCTTTCTTAGTTTGATGAACTATCTCTTAGTTTCAGTGTTTGGACGTCTCCGTGACTACATCATCATGAGGTCTGTAGGGGCAAAGCCCTCGTTTTTGGCAAAGGTCATGATTGCTGAAGGATTAGAGGTGGGATTGAGAGCTGGTATTCCCGCGCTCATAGTTAGTGTTTTTCTCAGTGTCTATTCATTGATCCCTGAAGCCGCGGTTTCATCACTGGCTTATCTTCCTTTATCAATCGTTGCAGTCCTAGTTTCAATGATAGTGGTAATATTTCTGGCATCGATTCCAACCTATGTCTTCTTTGCCACAAGAAACGACCTTAGGGTGTCTGAATTCTCGTCTTGAGTAATATTCTTTAGACTAAGACCAAGGTGAACCTGAGGAATGATTGATTGTGACTGATGAGCCCCAGGAAGAATTCTCAGTCCACTGGATACAAGACATAGTTGGAAAAGTGTTGGAACGGGATCCTGAGCAGTACCTGATCGTGACAGGTAAAAGTATGAGTGGTAGTGTCCATGTTGGGTTCATGAAGGAGATTATCATCGCAGACGTCATCAAGCGGGAACTCAAGAAATTGGGAAAAAAAGCCAAAACAGTGTTCATCTCGGATGACTTTGATCCTATTAGATCATTCCCTCCAAGTCTCACCCTTTCACCAGATGAGTACATGGGTGTTCCATATTCAGATGCCCCAGACCCGCAAGGCTGTTGTGAGAGCCTAGGCGCCCACTGGACAAACGAGCTTATAGAAACATTTCCAGAGTTTGGTGCTGATCCTGAGGTTGTTCTTCAGTCGAAATTATACGAAACAAAAGAGATGCTTGATGCTGTCCGCATCTGTCTTAGAAACACAGAAACAATCAGAGAGATTTTGATAGAGTATGTGGCTCGTGACTTCGATGAGAAACAGAGAGCCGACTATATCACCTCGATGAAGACGTGGTACCCCGTTTCAGTGATATGTCCCATTTGCGGAAGGTTACAGTCTGGTGGTAAGGGTTCAATCGTTCCCAATCGAGTGACAGCATATGACTCGGATGAGGATGAGGTCACCTATGAGTGTGCGCATTGTGGGCATTCCGAAATTGCGAAACTTGATGATCTCAGGGTGAAGTTATCTTGGAGAGTGGACTGGCCTGCAAAATGGTACGTGATGAAGACTACGTGTGAACCTGCTGGCAAAGACCATGCTGTTAAGGGTGGATCATACGATACAGGGTTGGAAATGTCCCATCGTGTCTTTGGATGGTCCGGACCTGTCAAGGTTCCATTTGAATGGGTCCGCTTTGGTGGACGCGATATGGGAACATCGAAGGGTGTAGTTTTTACTCCTAGAGCGTGGTTGGACGTAGCTCCTCCTGAGCTGTATCGTTACATGGTGCTAAGAACTGACCCTGAACGAGCAAATAACATTCAGACTGACCTAATACCTGACCTAGTTGATATCTATGAGTCCTTCGAAAGGACATATTATGGCTTGGATAAGGTCGAACCTGAGAAAGAAGAACTCACAAAGGTACTCTATCCATTGACTGAGGTGCGATCAGATATCCGGGAGTACATACCCAAGCTATCATTCAAATTTGCTGTTTTGACATCTCAGCTTCAGGGCATCCTAAGTGAGGATACTATTATGCAGCGATGTTTGGATGTCTTGAAGAAACAACATGGTCTGGTTGAAATTTCGTCTGAAGCAAAAAGATTGGTGCCCCTAAGGCTTTCAAGAGCTCGGCTTTGGGCTCAGGAATTTGGAAGTGACCGCGATAGGATAGAGATACCAGAAGCCGTTCCAAAAGAAATTATTGGCACACTCACTGACAAAGACCGAGAGTTTCTGAGTAATTTTGTTGAGATTCTTAAGGGTCAATCCCTTGATGACGAGGAACTTCAAGGCAAAATCTTCGAAACCGCCAGGGTTGTCAACCTCAAAGATACTCGAGCATTCGTTGTACTCTACAGGATACTCATCTCTCGAAAGTCTGGTCCTCGATTGGGTGGATTCCTGAACCTATTAGGAAATGAATGGGTCCTTGAACGCATTAAGAGTGTGTTATAATCACCTCGCAACACGTTTATTAGCGGAATACAGGTCGGCGGAATCCTGCCCAAACTACTGGATTTGTGAAACTTATGCTCGGATCACTAAGAGAACGCTACCAGCGAGCAATGACGCCAATTGGCAAGGCACTGGCTCGAACTGGTATCACCCCCAACATGATTACGGGACTTACAGTCTTAGTTGCAATGGTTAGTGCTTGGTTCTTTGCGCTAGGTGACCTATTAGTCGGTTTCTTGTTCATGATTCTAACAGTTGTCATGGACATGTTTGATGGTGCAGTAGCACGGGCTTCGGGTCTTGTTTCGAAATTTGGTGCAACATTCGATCACACACTTGATAGATATGCTGAGTTCTTCTTCATGCTTGGTCTCATGCTAGGACCAATTACAATAGTCACTATCCCTTGGTGGCCCTATTCTGCTGGCGACAGCTTCATCCCATGGTTTTGGGGCTTTTTCACACTTTTTGGGATGATTATGGCTAGTTATACGCGAGCCAAGGCTGAATCGGTGGGCGGGATGAAGAGCTGTACAGTTGGTATAGCTGAACGCCAGGAGAAATTAATTCTGACTATTGCGGGTATCCTCCTGTTGGCCATCCCAAGTACAAACATCTGGATTGATCTTCTTTCGCTCTTTCCTCCTCTACTTGATTTCTTCGTATTATTAGATATTACCAATATCCTTACTCTCTGCATTGTCATAGCTGGAATTCTGTCGCACATCACAGTAGCTCAAAGATTACTCTATGCAAAGAAAGTAATCGGAGAATCAGAACAGGGTGAAAGATCAGATGTATGACTTAGTTGTGATTGGAAATCCAACCTTTCACAATGGACATCTTTCTGGACCAAGTGTCTTTTCTGCTACAACTGCAGCAAGACTTGGAATTGAGCATGTAGCAATCATAAGCACAGTGGGTAGTCAAGTGACTGACGTCTTTATTCAGGGAGTAGATGGCTTGGACATTCCTGAATACTTTATTATTGAAGCAAAGGAAAAAGGTGTGGTGCAAGTTCAAACTCCGAATCTAGGTCAAGAAACTAGTATTTCGTGCATTCCTGACAAAATCAATATTCGTGATATACCTGATGAATTTCTCCATACTCGAGCAATCCTGTTGAGCCCAGCTCTACAAGAGATCACTGCAGAGTTTATTGAATGGATATGTAATTCCACAGATGCTCTTGTCTATCTAGATCCACAGATACGTAGATTGAACTCAAAGGGTCACTTGGAGATTATCCGTGATTTT
>JAEORX010000046.1 GCA_016840685.1 Candidatus Thorarchaeota archaeon | reverse complement strand
CTTGGCATCTTCTACCTCACCAGGAATAGCTGGAATCTCAACGTGAGAGCGTCTATAGATAAGAGTGACTTCCTTAGCCCCCAGTCTTATTGCAGTACGTGCGGAGTCAATAGCAGCATCACCACCTCCAATGACTGCCACTTTCTCTCCAACTTTTACTCTCTCTCCCTTACTCACTTTTTCAAGGAAATCAATAGCGTGGACTACTCCCTCATTCTCTTCACCTGCAATACCTAGCTTGTTACTCTGCCACGCACCTGTCGCCACGAATACAGCCTTGAAACCTTTCTCCATAAGGTCATGGATTGACTTGACTGGAGTTTTCGTCTTTATCTTGACACCCATATCCACAACGCGTTGAATCTCTTCATCAAGAATATCACGGGGTAGACGATACTCAGGAATGGCGTATCTGAGCATTCCGCCAGGTTTCTCTCGAGCCTCGAAGATTGTTACAGGATAGCCCATTCTTGCAAGATGATAAGCACAACTGATTCCACCAGGACCTCCACCTACGACAGCCACTCGTTCCTTCTTATCGATCTTTGCCTCAACAGGAGCAGCACCATGGGCTCGTTCATAATCTGCAAGGAACCTGTGGAGATTTCGGATGCTGATGCTTTCATCATGCATTCCTCGTTCGCATTCAGCTTCACAGAAACTAATGCATACACGACCTAAAACACCTGGGAATGGAATGGATCTACGTACAATTTCCAGAGCTTCATCCATCTTACCATGTCGCATCAATGTGACAAAGCCCTGCGCATTAACTTCTGCAGGACATGTGGCTCGGCAGGCGGGTTCTCCCCTCTTATCGACAGTCACAACATTTGGTGTTGCCTGCGGAAAGGGTGTATAGATTGCCTTTCGAAAACCTAGCCCTTGGTCAAACTCATTTGGTACCTCAACCGGGCAGACTGCTATGCAATCACCGCATCCTGAACATTTGTCTTCATCCACATAACGAGAGTGCTTGTGGACACGAACTCTGAAGTCACCAGTCTCGCCATGAACAGATTTGATATCTGCATAAGTAATGAGATCGATATTTGGATGTCGTGAAACTTCACTAAGTCTAGGCGTAAGTATACATGCACTGCAATCAAGGGTTGGAAAGGTCTTGTCAATCATAGCCATACGTCCGCCAATAGATGGTGTTTGTTCAACGAGTGTGACCTTGAATCCTTGATTGGCAATATCCAGAGCTGCTTGCATGCCAGCTACTCCGCCGCCTACAACCAATGCTTCATTGGATTTTATACTGTCCTTGATACCGGTAGTACCTGATTTTGGCTGTCTCTCAATAGTCATATGCTGTCCTCCGTAACGAGCGAGCATAACGCGTTATGGACAGGTCCGACGTTCATACGGCACATATCATATTCACTACCAGCTGAATTTGGTGGTGAAGTATGTCTGAACTGGTGTAGTTTCAATGCCAAATCGCCATGACCTTGTTGATTTCCCAAGAAATTAGGGTACTATATGCTTGTCGATACTGTAACCGGACCTTAGTGCAATTTGCGTAGTCAGTTTTCACCATTCTTCTACAGAGAAATGAACGAAAACAGTCATTTTTAGAATATTGATGGAATGCGCAATCCAACTGACGAAAAATTGGAGTTACATTTTGAAATTAAAATGGGTTGGAAGTGAAATTATCCGAATGCAGACGGTAGCAAATATTTGCCTAAGTCATGTTGAGTTTCAAGCAAGCGTGAACGTTGCTCGATAAGAACATCAAAGAATATCCGTGGTGTGTCTGGAACAGTTCTTCGGTAGATTGACTCAATCCGGTCAATCTTTTCAAGAAGCTCTGGAATTCGAATTGTGAACTGCGAATTGTACTCGTTTCTAGAATATTCCTTATCTAGATGACACTTGAAAAGCTCTCTAAGATCCTCATAGATTGGTATGTAGCCAGTGGGAGTCTTTATTGCATTGACATCCCCATGGACTCGTTGTTCCATCCATTTCAACCAGACCATCTTGTCAAGTTTGTCAGAGATGTAATTACCCTCCTTGTCCTTCAAGAAATAGTTGACTGAGAAGATACAAGGAGTATGTTTTACATTGTTTCCAAAGTCAAGATGATTCTGGATGTACTTTCCAAGGGGGATGGAGATGAAGTCCAAATTAGAGAATGGTTGGAACTTACGAACTCCACTTGGGCCGAGAGTAGCAAATGTTGTTTCAGACTCTAGACTTGCTCCCATAGTCACCACACCGTGAGTCCAATCGAAAGACTGCTGGACTGGAACCCATGTGTTTGTATCGCGTCCACCATAGATGATACCACCAACCTCCACTCCACGAAGATCGTCCAAAGCATCATCAAGATTGGCGAGACCTTCGAGTCCAATTGTGTATCGAGCGTTATTGTGTGCGTATGGAATCTCTTCTCCGTTTTTATCAATTTTCCCAGGGAACCACTCACCTGAGTAGTTGATCCCTCCTGAGGGAGGTTCATTTCCATCATCTAACCAGCGAGGAGTTTCATCTTCCGTGATAAGGACATTTGAAAAGATTGTGGGCTGATTTGAATGTAGGACATCCCATATCACAGGGTCGTCTTTTTGAGTGATTGAACGGATGATTCCAAAGATACCCCGCTCCACATTGGCAGCTCTCACTTTCCCATCAATTATTTTGAGATAAGTGAGATCATCTCCAACTATTGTGTTTCCACGTACCATTGATGTACTCGTCTTTCCACAACCTGAAGGAAAAGCACCAGTAAAATAGGTTCTCCTTTGTGAAGGTCCATGTACAGCCATAAGGAACATGTGTTCGGCAAGCCAGCTCTCTCGATCTGCCTTTCTTATGGCCAGACGGAGTGCTAGTTTCTTCAATCCTATTGTGTTTCCTGCGTATTGAGTGTTCATGCTATAGACTGTGTTTTCCTTGTAGTCTATCATCACGCCCCGCTTCTTCCAGTCGGTGCTCACGGAATGGATGAGCTTTCCAGATGAGTGGAGCATCCAGAAAATCTCTTTGTCATCTGCAAGTCGTCTGAAATATTCATATCCTCTTCGATAGAGTAGGTCCTCACTGTGAGCAACATAGAATGAGTCAGTAATCTGGACAACTGGAATGGAGAATGGAGAGTCTAATGGTCCGAGACAAAAGAAACGAACAACCATCTTTTTGTTGTCCATGCTCCCATCAAGTCGAGTTTGGACTATCTTGAGACCCTTTTCCCTGTTCATCTGGGTTAATTGCTCACCAAGATTCTCACCTTCGGGGACAAGATAGATAGTACTTTCCTTATCCCGAGCTTGGTCATGCAGACCATCGAAATGTACAGTATGATATGGATTCGCTAGAGGGGTTTCCTCACCCCGTGCAATAGCAGTCCGTCGAATGTACTCGGTATCCATCTTTGTGTCATTGCAAATGAATACCTTCATAGGTTTACAGAGATTTATCGCCTCTGCAACGAATCTGTGGACACTATAGTTGGGAATAGCAAGGAGTTTTCTCAAGTTTGTTTCAGTCAATGCTGTTTCTAGTACATCTAGGGCTTTGCTCATATCCACGACCTCTCTGAAGTGAGATTTTCAATTTTGATAATCCAAGGATATAATATCGTCGTTAGAATTACTCATGCCATGAAAAACTTCCCTTTTCTAACTGTCGAGGTTCCTCAAACTCACAAGTGCTACCATATTCTCTGCTGGTACCTCGATTGGTGTATCGCAGCTTGTACTCAGGATATAACCCCCGTTTTCTCCAGCCATAGATACACATTTCCTAGCAGCCAATGACACGTCACTTGGAGTTCCTGTTATCATAAGTGATGTGTCGATATTTCCCATAAGGCACGCTTGGTCTTTGATCTTCTCCATAGCCTCTGAAATTGTGACATATGCATCGATACTAATGACATCTGTTCCAGTATCACACATCATCTCAAGGATCTCTGAAGTCTTTCCACAAATGTGCAAGGTTGCGCCTACTCCCAAGCGTTTAATTTTCGATATCAGGATTTTCACACTCGGAAATGAGAATATCTTGAAGAACTTCGGAGATATCAAACTGCTACTGGCGCTTGGTTCAAGGATCACAATATTGTCTGTACCAGCTTCAACCTGTGATTCGATATAGGGCTCTACAATCCTTGCACAGTGTTCCACCAATGCCGTTGTCAATGCCCTCTCTTCAACCGTGAGCTCCATTAGCTCATCAATACCGAGAAGGTGACCTGCAAGAGTAAAGGGGCCGATCACATAACTGCTGATGTACACCTCTTTTTTGGTTTCTTGAGCCAAGAAATTGATGCAGTCTATAAAGATCGATAAGCGGGTAGACCTTACATCCAAGCTGGGTAGTTCCTCGAACATGATGGGATCACTAAGTGGATGAGTTTTAACGTAAGGAAATGACTTTGAGGGGAACTCAACCTCGGCACCCAGGGTTTGAGCTTCCACACTTAGGTCCATTACATTGAAGACACCATCATATCCAAACTTCGATTGACACAAAAGTTGTGACTTTGCTTGCTTTTTCCCATCATGAAGAAGCTCAGCCGAAGAAAGTCTGCTGAAGTTCATTGAGTAGAGTCCAACTATGGGAACAACTGGAGTTCTGCTTGGTTTCTCTAATTTCAGAGCTTTTGCAACAATATCATATGATGTTTCATTCAACTTCTTAGACCTATTGGTGGATTAGCAGGCGGATTAATAAAACACATGAAAATGAAAGGATGCTATTATCAGGACGATTCGAACTAGATAAAAGGTCGGTAATTGAACATTGCAGTAAGAGGCGTCACATTTGAGCCATGACGAAAAAGTATCGCATCTTAAAACACAAATAATCAGGGGAAGAAAGGAGTCAGTCCCAGATATAGTGAACTCTCTTCTAAAAACTGGTATGGAAGCTTATGATATCATCACTGAGATATGTGCTCCAGCAATGTCACAGGTAGGTATCCTATATCAGGAAGGAGAGTACTTTGTACCAGAGATACTGATGTCAGCAAAGGCTTTTGAGGCAGCTATGGAGGTACTCCGACCATTCCTGAAGGATACGGAAAAGAAAGCAGCTGGAACAGTAGTCTTGGGCGTGTGTGAAGGTGATATTCACACCATTGGAAAGAATCTCGTCGCAACAATGCTTGAGGCTGCTGGATTCAATATTATCGACCTTGGTAAAGATGTACCAGCAAAGGATTTCGTAAGAGTGGCAAAGGAGAACGATGCTGATCTGATTGGTGTTTCAGCTCTGATGACCACATCAATGATAGGGATGAAGGATGTGGTGGATCTATCGAAGGAGGAGGGGATAAGGGCAAAAATTATGGTTGGTGGAGGACCAGTCACTGAGGAATATGCAAGGAAAATAGGAGCAGATGGATATGGCAAAGATGCAAAAGAAGCCGTAGATCTTGCTATTCGCCTCATGGAGGCATAGGCATGGTATCATCTAGGGATCTTGTTTTAGCTGCACTATCCGGAGAGACCCCAGAGCGTGTGCCGGTTGCCATTGTATCATCTGCGTGGGTGTTTAGTAGCTATGGTCTTGAACTCTCAGAAGCATATCAAGACCCAGATTTGATGACAGAAACCTGGCGCAAGTTCGACAATGACTATGGAGCAGACGCAGTAGTACCAAGTCTCAGTTCAACAGTAATCCCATCATACTTTGGTACAACATGGAAATTCCCACCCATTGGTTTTCCGCTTCTCCAGAAACCAGCCATATCTGATCCTTCGGAGCTTGATAAACTTGAGAAAATCGACCCTACCAAGGACAAATCAATTCAGGCTGCAACCCTCCATGCCAAACAACTCACAGAGAAGTTTGGCGGAAACCGAGCTGTTTGGTTTATGACCACTGGGCCTCTCTCAAATGCAGCTAGGATCGTCGAAACAGAGTTCCTGATGGAATGCTTGATTGAAGACCCGGAGTTCGTTGAAGAGCTGTTTAAATTCAGCATGGATGCATTCAAAACAACTGTTGAACCTGTCCTTGATTTTGGCGTTGATATACTTGATTTCTCTTCATCCCCCGGCTCTCCGGATCTTATCTCACCAAGAATGTATCGGAGGTTCTTCTGGCCTTTTGATAAGGAACTCGTAGAATGGACTCATAAGAAGGGTGTAAAGACTGTGTTTCATATCTGTGGGAACACAATGCCAATCATCGAAGACATGGCTAAAACAGGTGCAGATGGTCTCAGTGTTGACTCGATGGTAGATTTATCTGCTGCTCGTGAGGTCATTGGAAAGACCGCACTTGTAGGAAATATAGACCCTGCAGGCATGCTCATGAACGGCACTATAGAGATGGTGGAGAAGGCTTGCATTGAAGCTATGAAGACAGGAGGATTGAGTGGTGCTTTTGTTTTAGCACCAGGATGTGATGTCCCTCCGACGTGCCCTAATGAGAATATCAAAACAATGATTGATTCAACAAAGTTACATGGGATATATCCATTGAAGATGTAGTAACGAATCCAGAGTTCAAGCACTTCTCGCTATGTCAGTTGATCCAATGTTCTGGCCATCCTTTCGATTGCTTTTTCAATCTGATTGAATTCCTGTGAAAAAGACAGGCGTAGATATCCCTCTCCTCCAGCCCCAAAAAAGCTGCCAGAGACCGCCATGACTCTAGCAAATCGTGCTAGGTATAGCATTGAAACTAATGACCCACTCTGCGTAAGATCCTCGGTGGAGAATAGACGTGAGGGGAATGATTCGAGGAGGTCCTTGCCCTCATTCATCAGACTGCTCTTCATGTCTTCTACTCTATTTTCAATGAGGTCCTTCACATTGGCAAACATGAAGAAGCTGCCTTTTGGTGATTGTACTTGCATCATTGGTACATCATTATTGATCTTTTGGACCATCATCTTCCGTCTGCGGTCATACTCTCTGACCATTGCCTTTACTGAATCCTGAGGACCTCGCAAAGCTGCAATTGCTGCTTCCTGTGATATCACAGGAGCGCAGATTGTTGAATGTCGATGGATTTTGCAGAAGTTGGTTGTGATCTCAGATGGCGCAATTACCCATCCAATCCTGAAACCAGTCATTGCATGACTCTTGGAGAGACCGTTTATTGTGATTGTTCTTTCAGTTGCGTTATCAAGAGAAGCTATACTATGGTGTTTCACATCATCATACACAAGTTTCTCGTAGAGCTCATCGGATATTATGAGTAAGTCATGATCCTCTGCCAAATCTAGTGCTGCCTGAAGGTGCTCTTTTTCCCAAACACCTCCAGTGGGATTATTTGGTGTACAAACCACTAGTAATTTGGTCTTGGAGGAAACGGCTGTTGCCAAATCATCTTGGCTAGGCACAAACCTTTGTTCTGGGTCCCCAGCAACATGAACTGGCTCCCCTCCAAACATCCTTACAATTGATTCATAGGAGAAGTATGCCGGAGTCGGGATGATTACTTCATCACCAGCCTCAAGCACTGTCTGAATCGCACCATATAATGCAGGACTTGTGCCCGCGGTGACTATAATCTCATTCTCTGGGTCCGGGTCAAATCCATTGTCATTTTTGGTTTTTTCTGCAATGGCGGACCTGAGTTCTGGTAAGCCCTCATCAGGTGAATAGTGGGTCTTTCCCTGCTCGAGAGCATCCATTGCAGCTTGGACTATATGGGGCGGAGTCGTAAAATTCGGTTCTCCAATCCCAAGAGCTAAACCAGGATAGAGTTCTGCAACATGGAGTACGAGTTCAATACCACTTAAAGGCAAATCAGCAATTTCCGTGCGAATCAGTCGCTTCATTATTTTCCCTCTATAGACCCAATATTTTCGCTACAAACTCAGGGAAGTCAAGCATCTCGATCTTGCTCTCATTTCTCTCCACACTCTCTCGAAGGTTGAATGTACAGAACGGACAAGCCGTTGTTAGAACCTCAGCCCCTGTTTCCGTAGCTTCTTCAATACGAATTTCTGCAGCACCCCGAGCAAGCTCTCGACTTGTCGATCTCACTCCACCACCAGCCCCACAACAGGAAGCATTCACGCGAGTCTTATGCATCTCATGGAGTTCTACGGTTGGGATTGCCTCAAGGGCTTCCCTGGGATCATCATAGAGCCCCATATGTCGGCCGATATGGCAGGGGTCGTGATATGTGACTGAAACCTGCTTACCCTCGGGAAATGTGATTCTTCCGTCCTCAATCAGTTCCTTCAGGAGACTCGGGAAGTGAACCACTTCAAAAGGCAGCTCCTCATCTAGAAGCTGGGGGTAGTCCATGGAGAGTGTTCGGAAACATCCAGCACATGCTGTGACAACGCGCGTGGCACCAGCAGTTTTGAGAGTATCCACATTATGACGAGCCAAAACCTTAGCATCTTCGACAAACCCTGTTCTTAGGGTTACGCTACCACAGCACCACTCGTCTTCACCCAGCATCTTGAAATCCAGTCCTGCATGTCTAAGGACTTTGATTGTGGTTTCTGCAATACTTGGGAGTCTATATGTCGCCATACAGCCAGCAAAGTACACCAACATCTCATTCAGCCTCCGCAAGTTGCTTTAATCGCTCTCTTTCCTTTGGATTCTCTCCAAAGGGATTGTGTGTTTCACGCAGATTTTTGGCAAGCTCCTCTGAAACTGAGTGACCATGACCTCGCTTCACCAACTCCTCCCTTGCGGCTTCAATGACGGCAGCAATGTCTAGTCCAGAGAGGCAGGTTGCTTGACAGTTCTTACAGGTGGTGCACTCATACATCCTCTCCGCCACCTCATCCCAGTCCAACCACCCTCTAAGGAGTGCGTAGAGAATGGACATCTTGCCCTTCGCGCTGTTTGATTCAAGATTAGTCTGCTTGTACACAGGGCAGTTCGACTGACAGAGTCCACAGCTGACACATTCAAGGATGATGTGTTTGTGTTCCTCGAAGCTCACTTCTTGACCCCCCAGAGTTCACCATCAGAGATATACTCATCATACATGAACTGCACGTCTGCATCACGCTCATTTGTGTCAAGACCCATTTTTCCAGGGTTTAGGATGTTTTCAGGGTCGAATATCCGTTTAATCTCACGATCCAGCTTTAGTTTCAAACCACCGACTGCCTGTTCTACGTAGATGTTTTTGACATACCCGAGACCATGTTCAGCAGTGATGACTCCGTCTATGCTATGAACATAGTCGAGTATCTCTTTCTCAGCGTTCTTAACTCCAATCCAGTGTTCTCTATTCAGAGGATCAAATAACACAGCAGGATGAATAATCCCAATTCCTGTGTGACAAAAAACTGCTGCCAGTATCCCATGCGAGCGAATGATTCTACCAATCACCCTCATCGCCTCAGCCATCTTGGAGAGAGGCACACAAGGATCTGCTGCAGCAAAACCAATCTCTCTGTATCCAGGGTGAACCTTCATGATTGCAATATCAATCTCCAGTCGTGGTGCCCATAGGGTTCTGGTAGTTTCCTCGTCTCTTGCGATGATTATCTTCTCTCCATTGTGTTCCTCCAGAATCTTCTTGATTGTGTTGAGTTTGAGTTGTAGCTCTTCTTCGCTGAACCCCTGTACATCACCAACAAAGTTGCCCTCACACTTTGGAAATCCAAGATTCATCACCTCACTTATTGTGTTCACAGTGTATCCATCTGTGGCTTCAAGCGTTCCGCAATCAACCCCTGACATTGTGATTGCATGAGAGGCTTTCATCAGGTCATCCAGATTTTGAAAGAATGCGCCAATTGTTGCTTCATACTCCATTTTAGGAATAAGTCGAAGAGTAGCTTGAGTGATGATACCTAAGGTACCTATTGACCCTGCAATCAATGCTGAGAGGTTGTACCCCATGTTGTATCTAGGAGCCCTAGAGCCAAGATTCAGAATTGAACCATCTACGAGTACTACCTCCATTCCTTGGACCCAAGGACTGACACGACCATGTTTGTATGCATGATGTCCATTAGAATCAGACGCAAGAATACCTCCTATTGTGGCCGCATCATGACTACCTACATCATGAGGGAAGGTCAACCCATGCTTGTTAAGTTCATGTTCAAATGTTTCATACCTTACCCCAGGTTGGACAACGGCAATCATGTCATCCTTGTTTATTTCTAGAATCTTGTTCATTCTACTCATGTCAAGGATTATTCCTCCACGGACAGGCAAAGAAGATCCTTGGAATGATGCTCCACCCCCTCGAGGAGTAACCGGAATGTCCCTCTTTGACGCTATTTTGAGAATTTCAATCACATGATCCCTAGATTCTGGAAACACAATCAGATCTGGAGGAGAGAAGTAGGGAGTTAAATCACGAGCATAGGCGACTCTATCTACCTTTGCAGTAACTACATTATTCTCACCAACAACTGCAACGAGAAGCTCATGGACTTCTTTCATATGAAACAGGCTCCTATTTCTTCACTCGTTTCTTCTTCCGAGTTCTTCTTCGAATTAAGCGGTATATGATATAACCAATCAATAAGATTGCTATAATGGCACCGTACCCAGTGAGTAGGTTCTGATTAAAGAATCCACCAATGATGTCAAGAAGAGGGATACTAAGAAGAACGGAGTTGATGTTCGTAATAAGGTCTGTAATCCCAATTGCATAGAGAGCACCACCAATACCAGAACTAATGCTTGTCACCAACATCACTAGGAGATTCCAAGTAATTAGTGTGGGGTCGAAGTACAGAAGATATATACAAAACAAAAATGTCGAGAATATGATTAGAATTCCAATGTAATCCCTAGCCTTGAAAGAGATATCCTCGACATCTGTTCTATCTTTCTTGGCACCGAAGGCACGAGCGTTTATTGCTACCTCGAGGTCCATTGCTCGCCGAAACATTAGTAGCAGAAGAGGAGTAATAATGGGGATATACGCTCTTCGTAGTTTTTGGTAGATACCGGCAGAATCGAGATCAAATCCCCGTATCTTCTGAGCTTCAATGATATTATCCATGCTCTCTTGGACAAGAGGTACAAATCTCATTGCAGTAATGAACATAAAAATCACTTTCTGAGGTACTCGCATTCTAGCAAGAGAACTACTTATTTTGCTCATAGGAGATGTCATTGTGAAGATGGGAATAACCATGACCACTGCAATGACCCTTAATGCAATAACTAGCCCAAACATAACTCCTCCCACAGTCATCTCGCCATAATTACTCGCTCCACCACCGACAGGAAAATCAAAGAGCTTCAGAATTATGGTTTGGTCACCGAATCTGTAAGTAAGTCCTTGAACAATGAACAGGAATACAAACAGGAAGCTGAGAAGCTTAATCAAAAAGCCTAGGCTTTTTAGCTCGACTTTTCCTACAATCCACCATACTGTAGCTATTATAATCCAAATCAGTAGAATACTAATGGTATCAATACGTGTGCATTGCACTACCAAAAGGAGAGCAAGAGCCATATACAGAAGTTTGACTAGTGGGTTCATTCTGTCAAGAGGCGTATCTTTCTTTACATATTCAAATGCCATCTAGCGACCACCTCCTGCCTTGAGGCATTTTTCCATTTCCTCCACAGTTACAAGGTTCTCCTTTATGCCATAATCACGAAGTAATTGTGATAGCTGAGTTATTTGTGGAGGTTTCAAGAATGCCTGTTCTAACTCATCTTTCATGTCGAAGACTTCCCTTTTGGGACCATCAGCAATGATTCGCCCCTCCGCCATCACAATTAGTCTGTCGGCATACTGTGCCACTAAGTCCATGTCATGAGAGATCATTACTATTGTCTTTCCTTGATCACGCATCCTTGATGCAATTTGGCATAAGACATGCCTACCAATGTAGTCCTGAGCAGTGGTTGGTTCATCCAATATGAGAATCTCAGGGTCCATAGCAATTCCAGCAGCCGCTGCAACTTTTCTGCGATCTCCAAAGCTCAAACGGAATGGGAAGATATCCCTTACTTCCTCAAGACCGACCTCATTAAGCGCCGCGTCAACTCTCTGCGATATTTCCTCTTCAGGAAGTCCTAGATTTCTCAACCCGAATTCTAGTTCCTTTTGAACACTGATGGAGAACAACTGATAATCAGGGTTCTGAAGGATGAGTGCGATACTCTTTGCAATACTGCCGATTGTGAGTTCACTCACATCCTCACCATCGACCTTCACTATGCCTTCAGTAGCCTCAAGAAGCCCTAGGAAGTGCTTTACAAGTGTTGTCTTGCCACTCCCATTCTGACCGATTATAGCAACATACTCACCTTTGTTTATTGTGAGAGAAACATCTCTAAGAGCAGTAACCGGGATTCTAGCAGGATAAGTGAAAGTCACATTCTCAAGTTCGAGAACTGGTGAAATCTTTACCTCCTGAGGTCTGGTTGGTTCCTGCCACTCAATCTTGATAAAGCCCTCATCGAGAAGTTGTTTCAACAGCTTAAAGCATTCATCTACTGTAATGGGGATACCAGCTCTTGCATATTTGGCTTCAAATCCAGGTATCTTCTTGGAAAGAGCAACTGCAAGAGATGCTGATGATGGAGGATTCACTCCAACTTCATTGAGGAGCTCAGCTTGTGAGAAGACCTCTTTAGGGGTTCCATAAGCGATCATTTCACCTTTGTTCAGAACTAGTACTTTATTTGCGAGCCGTGCGACCTCATCGGTCTTATGGCTTGTAATCACAATCGTCATGTCTTTTGAATTAGCTAACTCATGAACAACATCAAAGACCTCGGTGGTACCAACAGGATCCAGTTGACTAGTTGGTTCATCTAGAATGAGAACCTCTGGGAGCATTGTCAGACCTGCGGCAAGTGCAACTCGTTGCTTCTGTCCACCACTGAGCTCCTGTGGTTTACGCTCCTCAAGTCCGGCGATACCACAGACTCCTGCAGCCCATTCAGCTCTTCGGAATATCTCCTCTTTTTCCACTCCTAGATTGGAGGGACCAAAGTAGAGTTCAGAACTAACATCAGTTGTCGTGAATTGAGTTTCGGGATCTTGAAGTACCATACTCGCCTTTTGTGATAGGTCGATAATTGGAGTGTCCCAAGGATCAAGACCACACATTGTTATTGATCCTTTCTCAGTTCCAGCATACACGGTGGGGATAATCCCATTTAGGTGAAAACAGAGAGTTGTCTTTCCAGATCCATTCGAACCTAGTACTCCAACAATTTCGCCTCTCTCTACATTGAGGGTGACACCTTGAAGTGCAAGAGGACCTCGTTCATAGGTAAAAGTGAGATTGTCAATCTCAATACTATTCTCCGTCATTGTCCACACTACGAAACAGGCTCCTTGTGTGCATGGGTTAAATCTGTTTGGTTCTAACGCAGAAACTGCACGAATTGTAACCTGTTACAAGATGTAACTAATAATTTTAAAAAAAAAAGAACACTAGCTCATTTGAGCTAGTGTCATTAGTATTACCAAATAGCTCGTGGAATACGTGGAAGACCACTTCTCTTCAGTGCTTCCACAACTGGAATAGCTATGATAGTAGTGATTATGCAGAGTATGGGCCACCACCAAGTGTATCCCAAGTTGGCAGCAAATGCTAATGCTACAGGATAATTAAAGATATACCAGTAAGGAGCACCCCACCAGTAGTAGAACACCTCAATTCCCATCAGCACGGCAAGAAACACGCCAATATATCTCTTCATTATATCATCGCCCCTCGCCCATTGTGGAATCCACGACTTTCCAATAGGTGTTAATAATATTATAAGCCATGGTACCCAAAAGACCAAGGTTGACAAGAAGAACAACATATCAGGAGTTTCGCCAGCTAGTCCAGGCCATACATATGGAAATACTAAGAACATAACTCCAGTTATGAGCACTGCCAGTATTGTGAGAATCCAATCTAGAGTATTATCGGTATTGATCATGAGTGCAACAAACAAAGCTGGAAGGATACCCGTAAGTAACACATCTAGCAGACCTAATGGAAACATTGCTGGGCTCACAAACATACCAATAAAGCCACCAATGATAGCAGCAAGGATTCCTCCTATTGGTCCAAGTACAAGTGGACCAATCGCAGTGAATATCACTGACAATGGAATGAATCCTCCGCCTCCAAAGTATGGAAATATGGGCACTAGAGCTAAGGCTCCGTTGATTGCACCATAGACAGCTATGAATGCAATACTTGCCCCTCCATAACCCATTGGGGCTCTCTCTCTCACGCGTTCTTCAGACAAAATTTCTTCCTCCTCGTAGTGAAAACCTACAAGTAGCTTAATTTTATACATAACCACTATTTATTACTTCGGAATTCACTTAAAGAAAAAAAGACAGTTACATTCTGTAATAAAGAATTTTGATAAAATAGGTAGTCTAGGAACACATTCTTATTCACGATTGACCAGCCATGCCCATAGGAGTTCAGCACTCTATGTCAGATCTTGTAATTGGCATAGTCATAGGTCTGTTGAGCTCGGCGTTCTTTGCAATTCAAAATGTGCTAATAAGAGGTCAGAGAGAGGGCGTCAATGCACTCATTGCAAACTCCATCAAGATGTGGGTTTCCCTGCCACTGATGATTGTACTAGTTGTCATCCCCTGGAGGTATCATGAGTTCCTCCTTCCACCTCACGTACTCCTGCCTCTTACGATTTCTGTCCTTTTAGGTGGTGCATTTGGAGACGCAGCCTACTTGAGTAGTCAGGAGAGAATTGGCGTGTCTCGAGCCTTTCCAATATCAAACACTTATCCAATCATTACCTACCTCTTCGCCCTTTTCCTGCTGGATGATGTCCTAAGAGCCAGCACCAGCCTGGGAATAATACTTGCAGTCATAGGAGTGATTCTCGTTTCGAGAGAGTTAGTAACTGAGAATACAGAGAAGACAGAGATTCCATATGATTGGAGGGGATTGGCTTTGGCTCTGGCATCCTCAATCATGTTTGCCTTTGCTACTATCTTCATGGAGATTGGTGTCACTGACATAGACCCGATAGATGCCAACTTATTCAGAATGTCGATAGGTTCCCTAGCGATGGTCCCAATCTTTACATTTTCCTACAAATCTCGTACGAATCCATTATCAATCAAGGCAGTAAGGATCATAGCTGTTGCAGGTTTCTTTGGTATGGGATTTGCGTCGCTATTGTATGTGGCTTCCATCAAGCTTGTCGGAGCAACAATTGGTGCAGTAATTGGCTCCACAGCGCCTTTGTTCGCACTCCCAATCTCAGTCTTCTATCTCAAAGAGCGAGTGACTTGGAGGGGACTTCTTGGTACGATTTCCACAATAGTCGGAATCTGGCTTGTAGTATCGAGTGTGTAAAGAACCTCACATGACTTTGCTTATATGTTACAAGGACTATTGTCCTAAACGAGCAGCAATGAAGATTCGATTGTTCTATGATGGTAGTGAGGTTGATATAGAAGTACCAGAAGATTTGAGATTGGTATTCATCCAACCACTTTCCATGTCTTCAAGGAAGACAGAGGATGAGATAATATCAGACTCGCTTAAGAGACCTATTAATTCTCCAAGTCTTCAGCAGTTAGTTCAACGATACAAATCATTTCTCATCATTGTTAATGACCATGCAAGAGGCACTCCAACACCTAGACTCCTGAAACATGTACTACCCCATCTCGAGTATAAAAAAGTAGGCATCATAATAGCCAGTGGTACACACTCGTTACCTTCAGAGGAGGATTTGAAGAATTTAATTCTTGGAGAGTATTATTCACAGCTCAGAAAGCTAACTGTCTTTCATGACTCAAGAGCCACTGGACAATTCATCCATTTGGGTACAACTACGCGGGGCACAGAGGTTCGCATAAATAGAATAATCAACGAATATGAAGCAATTATCACCATAAACTCAATCGAACCACACTATTTCGCAGGGTTCACTGGTGGACGCAAGAGCTTTCTTCCCGGTATCTCTGAATTCTATAGCATCGAGTCCAATCACTCAATGGCTCTGCTTGACGAGAGTCGCATCCTCGTACTTAAGGGGAATCCGTTGCACGAAGATCTTGAGGAGGCTGCACACTTTGTAGCCAAAACACATCCAGTCTTTGGGATTAATGTCGTTCTAGATGGGTCAGACAAAATTGTAGGCTCATTTACTGGAAACCTATTTGAACAACTGTATGAAGGAGCTGAGCTTGCAAAAAAGGTGTATGCACCTCCAATTAGAGAAGCTCCTGATATTCTGGTATCTGTTGTACACTCTCCATTGGACCAGAATCTATACCAAGCTCAAAAGGGATTCGAGAATTGTCTGTATGCAATCAAACCCGGAGGGATCATGATTCTTGTTGCATCATGTTATGAGGGGATTGGCCCAGAAGATTATGAAAAAATGCTACAGTCAGCTAACACACGCGAAGAACTAGCGGCGAAATTCGAAGAAATCAAGTCGAACTACCAGCTTGGATGGCACAAGGTGGGTTCCATTCCCACATTTCTGGAGGATAAGGAACTCTGGATGGTTACAAGGATACCCGAGAAGAAACTAAAACGTATGTTCATTAGAGGATTCGAAGATCCACAGAAGGCTATTGATGAAGCTATTAAAAAGCTGGGATCTAATTGTAAGGTGCTAATCGTTCAAGATAGTGCTAACGTGAGTCCAGTTCTAGAGATAGATAATAGACTTGACACCCAATTCTAGACGAGTCATTGAGTTGGGAGGTAAGACCGTTGTTCCAGGTTTTGTTGAAACACACAATCATTTTTCGAACATAATCACACCAGATTATGCTCACCAAGAGTCAGATTTGCAGGTGCTTATACACACTATGAATCCAGCTCCTTCGATGCCTCAAATATTTTAGGAGGAGCAACAGGTAATGATTCGTAGCAATTTCCTCTCCCATTTCCAACTTCTCCTGCTCTTGCCAAGCCCCACTTCGCCGCAATAGGGCCAACTACTTCTAGAAACATTGTTGAGATGGTAACTACGCTTAAAATGATGGTTCCAAAAAGAGCAGCTTCACCGCCTAAAGCTGTAAACTCAGTTTCTATTATTACACTGAGTCCTAGTGCAACGCCAGCTTGACTTAGAAGACAGATTCCCAGGTATTTCCTCACTACTGGTTCAGATGATGTTAGAATACCTCCTATGCGTGCACCAACCACTTTGCCAAATGTTCTTCCCCCAATATATAGCAGTGTTAGAAGAATTACGATACCACCTAAACCCCCCACAAAAACTGAAAAGTTGGTCTTAGCTCCAGCCAGAACAAAGAATAGCATCACAATCGGAGCCATAATTACTTCCAAAAGATGAGGTCCTTGTTGTTTTTCTTCTGGAACACCATTGCCAACAATCACACCGAATACAATAGCAGCAAGAATGTCATTGAAGCCTAGATAATCTATGACACCAACGAGAAGGATGACTAAAGCAAGTTCTAGCTCAACGATCACAGCTTTTTTCTCTTCAATCTTAACAAACTGTGTGAATACGACACCAAAGATACTGCCTACAATAATCGAACCCGTTGTCATAAGCAATGGGCTTGCAAGTACTAGAAGTATACCCCCTGTTGTACTTGTTAAAATGAAAATCGCATAGGCAATGGCGGCATTAGTTAAGACGACAGCAATAATATCATCCATTGCCAAGACAAACATAAGAGATTCTGTAACAGGACCTTTGCATTCATGATCCCAGATTACATCTGCTGTTGCAGCTGGAGCTGTTGCACTGGCAATTGAGCCAAGTATTAAGGCGACATATAATTGCTGAGTGGCTACATAGACCAGAATGGCAACTATCCAAAAGGCGGATGTAGCTTCAAGAATAACAATGAGTAGGATCTTCCGAATTCTGCCCCTCAGAATTCTTGTCTTGAGTTCCAATCCAATATTGTATCCGATTAGACCAAGGGCAAGTGAGAAAATCACGCCAAGGGTTTCTATGTATTCAAGAGTAATAACTCCCAAAATCCTAAGGAGTATTCCTACAGCCATGAACCCAACAACTTGTGGAATTCCAAATTTCTTGAATACCTTTGAGGCAATAAAAGCCAGAACGAGTCCAATTCCAATGATCACTGGTATGTTTTCCAAATTCAGAACTCCCTTGTTTATTTGCGGATGAATATCAGATGTTTATTTATTATTAGAAATCATGGTAGTCAATTGTGGATTGAGCAGGGTTTCCTTTGAACCCATGAGGCGTTGAGTAAAGTAATTCTTGGCTTTGTACAGCAGCAAACATAGCACTGTTGCGAAGAACATCACTAATACAGATATCGTGAATTCTTCAAATATCTCCATTAACTCAATTATATCATATATTATCATCTGTCAATCACCAAAGAAATGGTGGTGGCAAATGTACCCCGAGATGTTGGAGCGTGAAGTAATTTATATCGCTTATAAGCTATTCTATGTAACAGACGTATATTAAAATATCCATTGATACAAAGTAAATATGATTTGAATAACATTTTACCTATATAAAATTCAAATGGTCTACTTACCTTTTTGGACGTTGGTATCAATCATTGCCAAAAAATGCCTATGCTTTTACTAGCCTCTGCTAATTGATAGAGAGAATTTGCTGCCATAATTGGATGTTACGTCCTCTTCCAAATTCAAAATGAGTCGGTAAGAATTAGCATAACATAGTTCGTGGCTAGGAAATGCCTAAAAAATTAAAGGTGAATTATATGGACCACTGGTACCAAAGAGATGGAAATGCTCCTTGGGAAGAACTAGGTTACTCTGATTACCAAGTCTATCAGCAGCTCCTTAAGGTAAACGCCAATCTTGTGGAAATAACCTTCAGCATAGATAGAAAGAGATTCGCTATTATTCGAAATGCAATTCCTGTAATTGGCATTTCCTATGATGTCTTCAAATTACCCCCACGAGGCACATCTTTCTGAAATCAAGTTTTTCTCATAACACGTTGAAGCCTACATTTGGGGCTTAATTCCACTATGGCAAATCACAAATCGAGGATTCTTAATTGCGTAGGTTCTAATTAAAACCTGCATTCAGAAACTCTCAAAGGGTTTATCTCAATTCAAACAATTGCTTAAGTGAAGATTATGACTAAATCTTATG
>JAEORX010000045.1 GCA_016840685.1 Candidatus Thorarchaeota archaeon | reverse complement strand
GATGATTAGTAGAGTGTAAATAATACTCCAGATTGAGAAAACATAACCTGCCGGGGTGAAATAACTGAAGAACACGTCAGCTACTTGGCCTGTGTTTACTCCATTAAATGGTATTATGTTAGCAAGAGCATTCATCGCGATTGTAGAAACGATAGCGATGATGTTTATGATTTGGAACTTCTTGTAACTAGTTGACATGAAAACTCCCATCAAATCGTTAACTATAGTTACTATATAAATCTTCACATTGTCCTCGAATCTTCATTTTAGCTGCAGGCTATTGCCACTTTAAGATGATGGCGAATCTCTTGACTTCATCTAATCGACTCATACTGATTTTGACTTCTCCCAATATTTGCGAAGTGCCGTTAAATGCCCAGTGTGATAGTTCAGATGTGTGAAAGCGTTAGCTAAAACCTCCCTACAGGTCATGCCCACGAAGAACGAAGGTGCGGTGCCTTCTTCAATGATTTGTTCGAAATCAGCGGGTTGTGCTGTTTTCACCCACTCCAGCAGATTCTTTTCCGTGATGTCAAAATACTGTTGAATCTCTGACAGGGGAGTGCCCATCCAATCTCCAGATGTTCCTGGTTGGTAGAGCTTGAATAGCTCTGGGTTCATCGGCTGTCCCTGTTCAATCAACATGTTCACTGTGTAGTCATATATCGCTGCTTGATGAGCCAGAACCCAACCGAAGGACGACATTCCATTCGGGGGACGAAATGCGAGGTCAGTACAACCAGCGTCAGTGAGGAGCCTGATTTCCATTTCCCGCCATTTTCTGACACTCTTGGAGGCAAGGTGAATATCATTTGTATCAATCAATCTGACCACAGAAAGTGTCCTGTCGTACTGTCTTTTTAGAATTGGCATCAAAGAAAAAGGGTGGGAGCGGAAGACCGCTCCCGGGTTCAATCACTTCACTTCCGCTCAGAGTTTATCCTCATGCAGACCACGGAGAGTGCGACCACACCAAAGACACCAACAACGACTGAAGTACTGATTAGACCCGAAATAAAGGCACTTGCATCTGATGGCGCAGTCTGTGGAAACACTGAGAATATTGGGTCGTGAGTGATTGAGTAGCCATCCCATTGTGCATAGCAGGAGCTATAGTAGTATGTCTGCCCCCACCAGCAACATTCAGAATAGGCTAGGTCGGTAGTGGATGCCCCAAACACGGGCACGGCGTAGAAGTAGTAGGGCATGATTGCGGGGACCACATCATAGGTCTGACCATCCCTACCCCAGACATATGTCCCACCGAAGTCGACACTGGATCTGGTTCGGTTCTCATCGGAGAAGCGGAGCGACCCACCTGGGACATCAGTGGTTTCCAGAGAGTCAGTTTGGAGGAGAGTCCAGTCCTGTTCTTGAACGGCACCCTCGGGCGGGGTTTCAGTTGGGACTGATTCATTTCCAGGGTATGGAACAGGGTCGGTCGGTTCGACGGGCACCTCTGGAATCACATAACTCGTGAATGAGCTCCAATAGTTGATAGTGAGACCAAGACCTTCAAGTGCTGTTGAGACCTCTCCAGTCACTGGGTCATTGAAGTCACCAACATATTGGTCAATCTTGATGACCGCGGCATCATTGGTGGTTTCGAACCTGAAAGTGAGTACAAAGCTGTCTATTTCTACCGGAATGGTTTCCTGATCGATGAAGTACTCGTCAAGGTAGCAAATTTCGCAGAACCAGACATTGTATGGTGGATACTTCATCAGAGATCCCTGGATATCTACAATCTCTGCACTCCACTCTATCTGATTGTCTGAGTTGATATGCGGGGTGGAGATTGCTCCCATCTCTGCGTTCTCAGTCTGGAAACCATAGACGAACTCCGATGCGGTCTCGTTCATCTCATGGGCTATCCAGTCGGTGATACCATCCTCATTGAAGTCATAAGCAACCTCACTGTACACAATGTCCATTCGTCCATTACCATTGGTGTCATTGAACGTGCTAAAACCAGAGAAGTAGTGGTTCATCCAGTGTTCCCTGTTGTCAGCTCTGAACATCTCATTGACATCATATCCAAAGCCACAGTAGTCCCAGTCATAGTCATACTCATAGGTCCCATTCATCCAGGAGGCCCACTCATACTCAGGCTTTAGGTCTGGAATTATGAGGTTTGGATCCACTGGAACACCTTCATCGTTCTCCCAGGTATAGTCAGCATAGTAGTAGTTGCTTGAGTTATACTCAGAGTAGTAGAACGAGGAGTAGATGAAGACTTCATCTCCGGTCAGTGCATCCTGCTGGGGCCACCAGTAAATCCCCCATAGATCCCCAGAGATGTCAGGTTGTCGCGCCATCCACGCCATATAGGAGGCATCTGGGTCAAGGAGAATGACAACAAGGAGATTGGAGAACGCCCAGTCAGAGGTCCAGTTGTAGAAACTAGCTTCCGTGATGGTGTATCTGTTCTCAAAGATGTCCTCTACATAATACTCAGAGTAGTAGAACCCATCTGTTATGTTCGAGAAGTATCCAGGTTCAAGAGTTTGGTAGTAATCATTCCCAGTTTCGTTCCACCATTCCCATGCAACATATACCCCTGGTTGCATCTCGGTGAATGGACTGACGATCTGCGTAGGACTAAATGGTCCGTTCAGAGCGATTGCGGCATTTGTGCCCACTCCCAGCACTATGATACTTGAGAGTAGTACAAGAGATGTGAATTGCTTTAATGTTGGTCTCATCGTGTCTTTTCATCTCGAGTTTATTTTCCATGTCACAAATACTGCGCACATAGTATAATAGCAGTTTTCTGTGAACAGTTCAACTCTTGTCAGAAAAGAGGATTATGAGGGACGTTTTTTCCATTTAGGGAGTAATGATGGTTTATGACTGTTCGAAAAGAGAGTATATCTCATCTTGCCACATTATGTTGGAGGGTCACAATCTTTGTACGACCACTCTCAGATCTAGTGATGAGGGACTTGCGTTCTAGTGTGGAGAGAGTGACACTCAATGTGGACTTGCTCAGTCCAGTTGCTCTCCTCAACTCATCCTGTGCCATCTGACCCCCCTGCTCCTCAAGCCGGTTGATGACCCTCCTCTCTGTGTTACTGAGTGTGACCACCAAGACCTTCTCAGGCGACGTCTCCTGAGTATTTGTGGTTACCATCAGACCCTCCAGATGAGACACTCTACGCTGAAGTCGAATGACGACAAGAATGGCAACATTCAGGACCAAGACCAGGGATATGACAAGAGCGATGGTGGTTGCCAGGAACACTATCTCCTTCGCCACTGGCATTGCTGACATCCAGGTCCAGAGAGCAGCAAACAGCGTTACAATAGAGATGATGACAAGGACGACATCAACTCTTTTGCTCCACTCTCCAGCGCGAGGCATCACAACACCTGCACCTCCTCAGTATATCAAACCTTATGAATACGTCTGAGGTTCAGGATGGTGCAGACAGCTGTCTATCAAAAAGGGTATATTGACTACTAGAATACGCAACATGGTGACACAGATGTCAAGACCAGCTACTGGGCAGCTCTCGAGAAAGGAACTGGAGGAACTCAGAAGACTCATGGCAGTGCAGCTTGCACTCGATGAGTGGAGAAAGAGGGGTTTTGCTGTGGACCTCCCGATTTGTCCGATATGCAAGAGCCCTCGACTCGTTGACCTGACATCTGCACACGACCTAGGGATTTTTCCAGGCTCTTTCCAGCCCGCTTTTTACTGCCTTGATTGTGGTTGGTATGGTCGTATAGCCCCTATCATGTCAAACCGGCCTGAGAGAGATGCTGTGCTTGAGGACCTTCAGGGGGCGTTCACACCATTGATGGACCCAAACGAGGACCCATTATATGGGGAAACAGAGGAAGAGGATATCTGACTCACTCGCTCTCGATACGACGCAGCTCATACATCAGAGGATTGAACCCGTCAGGACAAGCATGCGTGGCAACACATTGATCCTTGAGCCATGGGAATCTCGCATTATACATCATGGCATAGACCTTTGGCAGCATGGAATACATGGCACTGATGCAGATCTTTCCCCTGACCTCATCTGTGGTGAATAGAATCTCATCACCTACCTTGTGACCAGCTGCACAGGTTCCTTCCTGTTTAATGACTCTACAGAGTACATTCCAAGGCTTATCTCGAATACAGTCTGGATTTGTCATGACTGTCTGCATGAAGACACTCTCTGATAAGGTGTCTGACTCTACCCATCACCCAAGAACTCGTCAGACAGAGAGGACTCACCAACTGGGTCTTGCTCGCTTGTCTGATCCACTGTTGTTGCACTGGGTTCGAGATCATAAAGGCCATCGCTAGAACACAGGTCTTCAGGATACTCGCCAGCTCTTCGTAGACCCTCACTAGCTGCTATTGGACCAAATACTTGGAGAACCATCGTGGTCAATGCGATGACATTGAGGATAAGTGTTCCATAGAAGATTGCCTCAGCATTCCCGATGGAGAGAAAGTTCTGTTCCACCACAAGAGAGAGACCAACTGCCACCCCAGCCTGAGACATCAGACACAGTCCTAGGTATTTCGTTGTGATAGCTGGAGTCTTTGTAATCCTGCCACCTGCTCTCGCTCCGAAGTACTTGGCAAAGGTTCTCCCACCAACATAGGCTGTTGCAAGGAGGACCACTGACACATTTGCTATGACCGCCAAGTCGATTGAGGCGCCCACTATTACAAAGAAGATCATCACAATGGGTGACATCACGACCTTCAGTGTCTTACTGACTGGGTCTTTCTCACGACTCACATAGTTCCCGACAATAAAGCCAAACACCATACAGGACAGTATTGCGCTTAGATGCAGCCAGGACATCAGTCCAACAAGCAGAACAATCATCCCAAGTTCGAATTCCAGTATCTCCCGACGGTTGTCCTCTCGATTGACAAAATAGACCATCACGAATCCAAGTACTGCACCAATTGCCGACGAGGCAACTATGTCATAGATCAGAGTCCCTATGGTGCTCAGGAGCGTAACTGAACCGGGGACTGAATAGTACAAAACAGCAAGGGCAATCGATGCATTGGCCAGGAGAATTGCGATGACATCATCCAATGCCAAGATGAACATCAGGGTGTCAGTCAAGTTCCCCTTGCACCTTCTCTCCCAGATCACCATCACGGTGGATGCTGGGTCCGTGGCGCTTGCCAGTGCTCCGAAGACTACCGCAATGTGCCACTGCCCCAGGAAAAACCCTGTCAGAGCTGTGACTATTACAAAGGTCAGAATCGACTCCAAGATCAAGATGACCGACATTCGTCGCGTCTGTCCACTGAAGACCTCTTTTCTGATTTCAAGTCCAATGTTATACCCTATGAGGCCAAGAGCAAGATCAACGAGTGGAAACAGAGCCGCTCTCGCTGCATCGCTTAACATACCAATTGTGCCAAGAAACAGACCGGCAATCATGAAGCCCAGAATCTGGGGGATCCCAATCTTCTTCATGATTTCAGCGCCAAAGTATGCTAGAACAAGGGCAATTCCGATTAGCAAGAGAGCATCAACTACGAAAACTGCCTGCATCTAGCATGTCACTCCAAGAATGGTTTTGCATAATTGTTTATCTTAGGAAAAACCTCGGTCCCTTTTAAACTGCTGTATAGGTGGTAGCGCTGAAAAGGCTGTTTGAGTATTTTGAATATCAATGATCTGTCTGACCTATTTGAGTGACACGTAGTATGAACACAGGCCACTCAAGAAGCAGTCATCGCACATCGGATTCCTTGCAGTACATATTTCCCGACCATGACGAACTAGGTTCTTATTCAGTGAGGGGATACAGCTTCTGGGCATGATCTCTTCGAGCAACACATGAGCTCGCTCGCGAGAAACCTTCTCGTCAATTAGACCGAGTCGCTTTGATACCCTCCATACATGAGTGTCAACAGGCAGCACAGGTAGTCCAAAGGAGAAGAGGAGCACAATTGCCGCAGTCTTAGGACCGACACCATTGAGTGAGGTCAACCATTTCTTTGCATCCTCCACCTCCATTGTGGCAAGATGCGACAGGTCAAGTCGACCCACCCGCTCATGTATCTGTCTGAGTACAGTCTGAATTCGTTTCGCCTTGAGGTTATACATCCCTGATGAGTAGATGAACTGAGCCACCTCCTCTTGGGGGGCATTCATGACCTCATCCCAAGTGGAGTATCGCTCCTTGAGCGCCTTGTATGCCCTGAACATGTTCGCGTCATTGGTGTGCTGGCTCAGGATTGTCATCACAAGTTCATCGAGTGGTGGAAGTTTTCTCACACTGATCGCCTTTCCGTAGTAGCGAATCAGGACATCGCACACCTTTTTCCCCTTGTAACGGGTCTTGAGGGGTATGTTCTCATCACTCATGCTAATCTCATGTAAGACTGATTCTCCTTATCAGCACACTGGTCAGGATAGCAACAATAGTCCCCTTTCGATACTCTTTTTTTCCGCAATCTCATTCCCTGCATGAGTCACGATGAAAGTAGCAGTCGTTTACGAAAGCACCCGAGGTAGGACAAAGGCCATGGCAGATGCAATCTGTCAAGGTGCTACACAAGCAGGAGCTGAATGCATAATCTATGACGCAAAGGAGTTTCCGGGATTTGCAGACATCTGCGGGGTCGCCCTTGGGAGCTCCACAAGGATGAAAAAGACACTACCTATGATAAAGAGGATACTCTCGGAGCTACCCTCACTCAATGGACTCCCAGCAGCAGCATTTGGCTCGTATGGCTGGAGTGGAGAGGCGCCTGACGAGATTGCTTCGAAACTCTCCGAGGCTGGAGCAAGCCTCCTTGAGGATCATCCAATCAAGGCAAAAGACTTTCCGAGTGACACAGTCCTTGACCAGTGCCGTCTCCTTGGGGGCAAGCTAGCAGAGAAGTGCAGTAACTAGTACCTGTCTCGTCCTTTCCTTGCACAAGTCTTATCATCCTTGCACAAACCTGACAAAATCCGGAGCTGAATGAATGGGGTACGTCTCACGGCTGATTGGGTATTCACTGACCTACAAGCGACTCTTGTTTGGGTATCTTGCCGCAGCTGGTATTGGGACTATATTCAACCTCCTTTCTCCCCTAGTGTTGATTCATATCATTGACAATGTCATCCTTGCTGATAACCTGGACCAGCTCCTCCCGAACGTTCTGCTATATGTTACACTGGGAGGTCTCTACGCGTTCTTTGATATCCTGGGGAGATATGGAGCAGCCATCTCCTCACAGCAGGTCATCTATGACCTCAGAAAGGACATCTATGAGAGTCTGATGGAGAAAGACCTCGCTTTCTACGACGTGAACGAGACAGGTCAGCTATTGGCACGAGCCACAACAGATGTCACTACCATGCGGGAGTTCCTCTTCTGGGGAATCCGGGTGATATTCATCGGTGCTGCAATGCTTGTGGGCACATATTACGTAATGTACACTGTCAGCGCAGAACTCACTGTCTACATGTTCATGTTGATACCAGTGATTGCAGGATTCATCTATGTCTTTGCGAAGAGAGTGAGGCCTGTATTTTATGCAGCTCGTGAGAAGTATGGTGTTCTCAGTTCCGTTCTTGCTGAGAATGTCGTAGGTCACAAGGTCGTCAGATCATACGCACAAGAAGAACGAGAGGCTGAGAGAGTCGAGCTTGAGAATCGAGGATTTCTGAATCTCAGCGTCGAGGCAAATAGACTCCTAGCACTGTACCATCCAATGCTCCCAGCACTCTTTGGTGCTACTATTGGGTTCCTCATCTACATTGGTGGAGACCTGATCAATAGGATTCCACCGCCCCTGACACTTGGAGAGTTTGTCGGGTTTGTTTCACTCGTCGGAATGCTGATGCTTCCAGCAAGATTCCTGAGTTGGGGGGTTGGCATGTACCAGAGAGCCTCAGCTTCGGGTGAACGGTCATTCTATATTCTCGACGCCACTGAAGCAGTCAAGGATCCAGAGATTCCAGTTGATGCCACTGAGTTCAAGGGTGCTGTTGACTTTGAAAACGTCTACTTCAGCTATGAAGGGAGTAACTTCATCCTCCGTAATGTTTCCCTCAGTGTTAAGCCCGGTCAGATTGTGGCTCTGCTTGGTGGGACCGGCTCTGGAAAAACAAGCCTAGTGAATCTCATTCCAAGATTCTATGACGTTGATTCAAGAGGCACCATCACCTATCAGGGAAAGACCTATGGTGTCGGCACAAAGGGGCTGGTACGCATTGGAGACAAGGAGTACAAACTGAAGGATGGCCATCTGACGATAGATGGCACATCAGTGGTACCAAGACCGCCAGGTACGATTCGTATCGATGGTATAGATGTGCGAAACTACACGATAGATGACCTCAGGAAGAACATAGGCATGGTCCATCAGGACCCCTTCCTATTCTCAACCACAATTCGAAACAACATTGCGTTTGGTAGACCCGATGCCCCGATGGAGGAGATTCAGGAGGCTGCCAAGGCAGCGATGATCCATGACTTCATCATGAGCCTGGAGCATGGGTATGAATCTGAGATTGGTGAACGAGGGGTCACTCTGAGTGGTGGACAAAAACAACGGTTAGCAATCGCTCGAGCCCTATTGGCAGATCCACGAATCTTGGTACTGGATGATTCCACAAGCTCGGTAGATGCCAAGACCGAGATGCTGATTCAGAAGGCACTCGAGAACCTGATGGAGGGTCGAACCACCTTCATCATCACCCACCGTCTGAGCACAGTAAGAAATGCTGACCTGATTGTGATGATGGAACGCGGTGAGATTGTGGAGCTGGGTTCGCATGAAGAGCTGATCGAGGTTGGAGGGCTTTATGCAGGTATTCATCAGACCCTGACTGAAATGGAGCTAGCTGCGGTCATCATGGATGAACCTCCTAGCGCAGCTAGGATATCAGGAGGTGGCAGTGAGTGAGTCTAGATAGGGCTGATGACCCTGATGCGAGGACCTACGAGTACAAAGATCGAACTCTCCTCTGGCGCATGGTCAAGTATCTCCTAGCTTATAGAACACTCTTCATCGCTGTGGTTATTTTCACCGCACTGGACATCACAATAAACGTGTGGACTCCCTTTGTACTGATGCATGCCATTGACACAGACTTCCCAACTGGCAATATTCAGGTAATCCTCCTCACTGCGCTGCTCTACATCACACTACAGGTATTCTCCTGGCTCACTACCTATGGTCAAGAATACCTCATGGCACTGATGGGACAGAGGGCAATCTATGACATTCGACAGGAGCTCTATATGCACATCCAGGACATGTCAGAGGATTTCCATGATCACTCCTCCAGTGGTAGAATAATCTCCAGACTGACAAATGATGTGGACAGAATGAGCGAGCTCCTGAGTGGAGGCCTCATCAGTACCTTCGCTCAGATCTTCATAATCTTCGTTATTGGCATCGTCATCTTTACCGTTGACTCTAGGCTTGCCCTAGCCTCACTGGCAGTAGTCCCAGTTCTGCTGTTCACGACCCTCTACTTCAGGAAACTTCTTCGGGAGGCATACCGGTCAACCAGAAAGACCATCTCAAGTGTCACAGCAAACTACGCTGAGAGCATCTCAGGAGCAAAGGTAACCAAGAGCTTCGCTAGGGAGCGGATCAGTGCTGAGATTTTTGATGAGTTGAACAGGGCGGACTACAATGCGAATGTTGACGCTGGGAAGGCTCAGGCGACCTTCTTCCCAAGTATCAGGTTCATCAGTGGTCTTGGAATAGCCATTGTCTTACTGGTGGGAGGTGCGCTCTATATTCAAGATCCCCTGACCATCACGCTTGGAACCATTGTCCTCTTCCTTCAGTTCAATGACCGTTTCTTCAGACCAATCCTCATCATAGCCAACTTCTACACTGCTGTCCAGAGTGCATTTGCAGGGGGTGAGCGTATCTTCACAATCCTGGACTCGAGACCAACTATCATGGACCGACCTGATGCAGCACCTCTGCCTGACATAGAGGGATCCATAGAGTTCAAGATCAACGAGTTCAGATATGGTGACGGTCCTGTAGTCCTTCATGACTTCTATCTCAAGATCCCGCCTGGTGAGACCATAGCACTGGTTGGTGACACCGGGGCTGGGAAGACCACCGTGGTGAGTCTTCTGAACCGATTCTATGAGGTGAAGGATGGCTCAATCAAGATTGATGGGATCGACATTCGGTCAGTCACGCAGAAATCACTCCATGCGAAGGTCGGTCTTGTTCTTCAAGATCCGTTCCTGTTCATGGGAACAGTAAAGGAGAACATCAGGTACGGGCGACCTGGCGCGTCCGACGATGAGATCATCACTGCTGTTGAGGCCATAGGTGCACGCAGGATATTCGAGAGTCTCGAGAAGGGGTTCGACACAGAGGTGGGGGAGAGAGGAAGTAGACTCTCTGAGGGCGAACGGCAGCTGGTCAGTTTTGCCAGAGCCCTTCTTTCCGACCCAAAGATACTGGTTCTTGATGAAGCCACAAGCTCCGTGGACGTCTACACTGAGCATGCGATTCAGAAGGGCATGAGGGCGCTCCTTGCGGGGCGGACATCAATCGTTATTGCACACAGACTCTCAACCATTGTGAAGGCTGACAGGATAGTGGTGATTGAGAAGGGGAGCATAGTGGAGACTGGTACCCATGCAGAGCTGATGAGCCGTAGAGGTAAGTACCACTCACTATACGAGTTGCAGATTAAGCCTCGTGCCATCAGGGCCTCAGTTCAAAAATAAGGTTGACAGCAGCTGCTAGACACTTGGACAATCTTCGACATTCATCAACGAGTTGATGTAGGTATGGCACTCGGTTCTGTATGAGCTTAAATTCCCGCCACTACACTGAGTTATGATTAGCATGTTGGTGAACAAGGCCTACAGGTACGAGCTCGACCCTAATAACCAACAGAGATCGAGTTTTCACCAGCATGTAGGAGTTGCACGTTTTACATACAACTGGGGTCTTGAACAACGCATCCAGCTCTTCAAGACTAACCAAGGAAAGGACCGTTTCACCGATGCTATGAGGCAACACAAGTTACTGAACAGTCTGAAATCGACCCAGTTCCCATGGATGTACGAGGTATCCAAGTGCGCTCCTCAGGAGGCTCTGAGAGACCTCCATAGGGCTTTTCAGAACTTTTATCGTGGGAGGAAGAAGAATAAGAGGATTGGGTTTCCTCGCTTCAAGAGGAAAGGAATCAGGGACAGTTTCAGGTTAACTGGGACCATCAGGTTCGAAGACAGGAAGATCCAACTCCCACGGATTGGAAAGGTCCGACTCAAGGAGAAACGTGATATTTACTGTAGAGGACGAATTCTCTCAGCCACTGTGAGGCGTATGGCTGACCGCTGGTTTGTGTCAGTCACAGTAGAGGAAGAGATCCCCGCCCCGGAACCAATCAATGGTCCAGCAGTGGGAGTGGACCTCGGAGTCAAGACCTTGGCCACACTCTCTGATGGCACTGTCTTTGACAATCCACGAGCCATGGAAAGAAGACTGAGAAAGCTGAAACAGCTCCACCGGAGTCTATCCAGAAAGAAGAAGGGGAGTAAGAACAGAGAGAAGGCTAGGATACAGCTGGCTAGGATGTATCTTCGAGTGTTCAACATCAGACAGGACACTCTGCACAAGTTGACGACCTACCTTGCCAAGAGCCACAGCAGGGTAGTGATTGAGGACCTGTGCATATCGGGAATGATGAAGAACAGGAAATTAGCCCGAGGTATTGTAGACGTTGGATTCTATGAGTTCAGAGTACAGCTGTTGTATAAGTGTCAGTGGTATGGATCTCAACTCGTTGTTGCTCCGCGAACGTATCCTTCTTCGAAGATGTGTTCCAAGTGTGGCTACAAGATGAGAGATCTATCTCTATCAGAGAGAGAATATGTTTGTGACCAGTGTGGACTGATGATTGACAGGGATCTGAACGCCGCACTGAACCTGGTCGCCGCCAGTTGGTCGGAGACTGAAAACGCCTGTGGAGAGGACGTGAGACTTGTAGTATATCCTCCGGGATTTACAAAGCAGACCTCTATGAAGCAGGAACCGAACCTCAGTCCTGGACCTTGATGTTCAAGATTGTCCAAGTTTCGGGCAACGGCCCCCGAAAGACAAAGGACCCGGAGCGTGCGTTCTACGATTGATGTGAGTTAATCGTCAAGACTAAGGTCACCATGTTTGTGGAGAGCACTGTCAGGTGAAAGGTGCCAGATGTAGTTGACGACCTTCGATTCTAGTTTCAGAGGGCTGGTCATCCTTTCATCCAACCTCCATCAGTCCTCCCAGTCAAAGTCATCTACATTGTCCCAGGCATAGGGGAAACCCCTCATCGAGTGCTTCATGGACTTGAGTGACTTGAGCCCTTTCAGACCACGCATCGCACTGGTCATGGACTTGGTGATCATCGGGCCGATATCCAGGAAGTTGTCAAGCCCAACCACTCCGCCTTTTCCAACAATGATCTGTTTGCCGTCCTTGTTTGAGACCACCACACCAGACTTGCTGACTGAAACCAGGTTGTCATCGCCAAGGACAAAGACCGCCTTGTCATATGTAAAGACAAGTCCTTCCTTCTCACTCAGAACAAGAAGCAGTCTCTTCTGGTTCGAGTCTGTCCCGAAGAGGATTTTGGAGTCCCTACTACTGTCGATGTCTATCTTATTTTTCTCGCCATTCATGTGGTCTTCAATAGCTGACTCCACCTTCTTCGTGAAGATTTCGTGGTCTGAGTATCCTTGCCTCTGAGTGTCTGACACATCAGCACCCTTTGATATGTTCTCCAGAGATGTGGCACCAATAAACAGTTGAATACCGGACAGAGTCCCCGATATCGACTCACCCATGGCGCCCATCTCGGTCTCTGCGATTGCATCAACTGCAAAGGAGGAAGGACCAACAAATGCCACTCCCACCCTCACTCCATCCTGGAGCAGGTAGACCCATATACAGCCTGTATCCATCCTCACATATGCCTTCTCGTGTGAGATTATGTCAATCTCTTGTGTAGTCACCATTACATTACTATCAGGTGTTATTCTCTTCATTGTCATCGTCCTCCCTAGTCATCCCAGTCTAGATCGTCTAGATCCTCATCTTCATCCTCTTTTTCCAGAGACTCTTCGAAATCTTCCCTGGATTCTTCGAGTTTTTCACGCTCATCTTCAAGTTCTTCACGTTCATCCTCAAGTGCATCTCTCTCATCTTCGAGTTCTTCTGCAAGTTGCTCGAGGTGTTCTTCAGCCTTCTCAATTTCATCGGTCTCTCGGTCAGTGTCATCGAATTCAACATCGACCTCAGATTCAGTGTTGTTTCCAATCCGTTCCCTCTGCTTCTCCACTCTGTGAGTCAACCATTGTGCAAGCCGATAGGCTAACCTGCCCTCCACGGTCACATAGTAGGTCCCACGAACCTCTCCCTTCACAACATAACCAGCATCAATCAAGGGATTGAGATGGTGGGTGAGTGAACTGCCAGTCTTGCCAGTGTAGTTCTCAATGTCATTAAAGCTCTTGCCGCCAGTCTTTAGGTAGTCAAGAATCTTTAGACGCTCCTCACTACCGAGAGGTGCAACGATTGTGGCGACTCTCTCTGGGGTTATCGCTTCAATCTCACGTCGTTGGTCCTTTCTTCTACTTGTTCTTCGAAATCCATCGCGGATTCTAATACCAGGCACTTTCAGACCATCAATATCTTTCAGACTCATCTCAATCTGGTGCCCAAGACCATCCATCATGGTTTCTAAGGACTCTGTGAGACCCTCAAGATCAAGATCAACTGAAGCAATTCGGGCTGGACGTGGTGGTCTTGGTGGTTTCAGAGGTTTGACCCGTTTGGCTCTTCTCGCGTATGCCTCTTCTCTCCGTTTCCTCACCTCATCTTTCTGCAACCGTTGGTCCTCCCTCTCGCGGCGTGTGGCTTCGACCTCGCGTCGCAGCTCTTCCTTGAGCCTTCGAACCTCTTCAAGCTCTTTGCGAATATTGTCAATGTCGTCGCTCAATGTCTGTTCACAAATGTAATAATGTACAGTTTTAATATAAAGTTATTGGATGTAGTAATATACATTATAGTTGCACGCCACAAAGTGCGCCATCTTGTCCTAACCGTGCAAAAGGCTTCTAGCTCATCCAGAAGTCATTTCTACGACATATACTTATTAACTAGTCAACTAATCAAATTCTAACCTTCCGTCAGAGGGCGAATTGCTTGCACTTCCTCTTTGCTGACGAAGGGGACCATAGAGGTTTTAGAAAATGTCGAAGAAGAAAGCCGCAAAGGCACCCAAGTACACCTTCTATGTGAAGAAAGCAATCCAAGACTTCGCAAAGGACAATAACATGATGGTTGGCAGTGATGCTTATGAAGCAGTCAATGCTGCCGTCAACATGGCTCTGGCTGATGCAGCAGAACGCTGCAAGAGGAACGGAAGAAAGACCCTGAAGGCATACGACTTCTAGATTGCATAGTATAAAACGGGAGGGCAGCTTGATGCTGCCCAACACCCCGTTCTATGATTACTCCTTTTTCATCTATGGTTGACACGGCGTTGACCGAAGCCTATATTCGATTGGACGTAGAATATGATGTCTGGTGAGTAATATGGGCCGAGGCGCGGTCAACATCGAGCGTTCCTGGGGGTTCTACCTAACAGCAGCGGTGACCTTGGGACTCATTGCAGGGATCTTCCTCTGGCCACTCACATTCTCCCCTGCCATCACTGTTGCTGATGTTCCCTCCATCATTGTCTTCATTCTAATCATGATCTTCAGCCTGCTGGGCTGTGGCCTCCCAGACAGGGACAGACCACACTTCCAGTTCCACTACCACGGCGAGGAGTTCCCCGTCATGCATGAGTTGGGAGATGAGATTCAAGCCTGAACATGGGGACTTGCTGAGAAAACCATAAATGAAAGGGGCTCTATTTCTATCGTGGGGAAACTATGCCCTGGAAGGCACACAGTCGGTCACGCAGAGTTCTTGTCATAGTTGTTGCTATCATCGCCATTCTTGCATGGTCACCATGGCTCACGGATGAGTACTCCATCTCAGTGGTGGTCGACTCCCTTGGTGGGCCCGATGAACAGTATAACTACCTTGGGGAAAGCATGCCGCTGCGAGATGTGCCAAAGACTGTCGTCAGGGTGCCCTTTGGGGCTCTAGTGTACTTTCCCTCAGAGGCGATGTACATCGTCCCCTTCTGGGACGGGGTCATCTGATCAAGTAGAATGCCAACAAGGAGAGATGATGAGAATGAACCTTATCGCATATCGAGGAATACTCCGACTGCTCATGATTGTGGAACTAGTCCTCTTCCTGCTAGGGGCGATTCTTGTCACAAACATGCACCCCCTCTGGTTGCAGCAGCTAGTAACCGTGTTGTTCCTAATACTGGCGCTCACGGCAGTGGTCTACTACATTGGAGTCATGCGAGTTCAGTACTGAGATTGAAGTGAATGGCTAAGTCGTGACCGCAGCTTGCGCAGGCTCCATCAGGAGTGGTGGCTACATTTCTTGAGCGGAACTGCAGCCTCTCATAGCAGAGGGTGCCGCAGACTGGGCAGACTGTGTCCTCCAGCCCCCTCTTCCCCACGTTGCCAATGTAGACGAACTCGAGTCCGAGGTCTCTTGCCATGTCCCTCGCCTGCAGCAGCACATCTAGGGGAGTAGTGGGCTCTGTGTACTCATAGGCTGGGAAGTACCTGTTCACATGCCAGGGTGTCTTCTCTCCCGTGTTCTCCAGGATCCAGGATGCAATGTTCTCGAGGCATGCCATATCATCGCTGAGACCAGGTACCACGAGGGTGGTGAGCTCCACATGGACGCCCTGCTCCCGCATGTGGGTGATGTTGTCCAGGACTGGTTGAAGGTGGATCCCACAGACCTTCCGTACGAGGGGCTCGCAGCCCTTGACATCCACATTGGCGGCGTCGAGTCCTGCATCGATCATGAGGTCCAAGGCCTCCGGGGTCATGTAACCATTGGTGACGATGGTGTTGTAGAGACCCCGCTCTCTCGCCAGTCTGAACACCTCGAGGTTCCACTCCAGCATGAGGGTGCCTGCCTCACTGAAGGAGATGGAGATTCCCTCACTACCTCTTTTCGTAGCCATTTCCACAAAAGCCTCAGGACTCATATATTCCGTCAGCCCTGGCGTGGGGGGTTGTTTGGAGATGTCGAAGTTCTGACAGAAGGGACATGAGGCGTTGCATCCCCAACTACCCACGGTGAGGGCCTTGGTGCCTGGGGCGAAGTGGAAGAAGGGCTTCTTCTCGATTGGATTGTTGTTGACAGAAGACACGTTCCCATAGGTCAGGGTCTTCACCGACCCCTCGATGTTGACTCTCGTGCCACACACTCCAACCTTACCCTCCTTGAGCAGGCATCTGTGGGAGCAGGTGTGGCATCGTACAGAGTCATCCTCCTGTGTCTGGAGGAGCCCCTCGCGTATTACGCGGGGGTCGAAGTCATCGACAGGGGTCTTGTTCACATTGGTCTACCATCATATACTATGACGTTTTCAGATTATAGCAGTTGCTGCTGGTGTCCTTCCTCTATCTCTCAGCCTGAACTCTTGTCAAAGAGATCTTGACCAAAAACAACAATGAACTGATATGGGTTCAGCTACTAGTTTACATAGGATGGAGAAAATGGGCGACTTCTTCTTGACCCACAATGATGAGGGTAAGGCATACCTCAGAAGATTATTCTACGTAAACATACTGCTCTATGCCGTAATGGCTTTCTTGGCCATTATCAATATGGTGGACCTCATTATCCTAATCCTATCAGCTGCCATACTAGCAATTGCTTCTCTCATCTACGCCCTGTACTTCATTCTCAAGAATCCCCCAATTGAGTAAGATGTACGACCCTTTGCTTTTTAGCGTCAATTGATTAGGAGTGCCTGACCACAAACACCACTCTGCCCAAGTTGCTCAATTGAGTTGCTTAACGAAGGGGATTGTCTTGAAGTCCCACTTCGTCTTCAGGCGTTCTCCTGTGTCGCGGAACCCCATTTTCAACCAGAAGTCGTATGACTTCCACGGCACACCTTGTGCATTCTCAGTCGTGTCCGTTTCTATACTCGTCAGTCCCTCCTTAATTGCTAGATTCTCGACATGTTCCACAAGCGCCCTTCCTACGCCCTTTCCCTGTTCAGACTTCCTGATATCGATGAGATCAATGTACAAGAACTCTATTTCTCTCTTGAACACGAGAAATCCGACTATCTGGCGTTTCATTTCTGCCACGATGACTTCATAGTCATCCTTCAATCTGTTTGTGGTAGTCCAGATTCCTCTCAGCTGGTTGGCATCTCGAAAAGTCCCCCACTCTGGTGCTGAAAATCCAATCAGCTCCTCCTGAGTTGTAGATGCCTTACATGTGTGAACAATGGAAGGTATGTCCTCTCTTCTAGCATCGCGAATCTTTATCTCGTTCACGCGTATCATAACGTGTTCGTTGCTCTTATGTCTTGGCGGTCATGAAATAGAATATTCAGATTGGCAAGACCAATTGATTAATGACTGAATTTGAAATACAGAAGAGGTGGGAGGAAGATGAAGCGTAGCCACGCGGTTGTAATCGCAGTATGTCTGATTGGCATCGTCACAGTCGGAGTCATTATTGTTCTACAGCCAATGGTCTTAAACACCAATGACCTCTCTTGGGCCATCGATGTCGGCAATACTTACGAGTTTGACATCAGCGCATGGGGTGAGTCCTATGGTGGGTCTTTCAAATCCTCTCAAGTACTTCCTCTGAATGGCACATCTATAACAGTCACAGTGACATATCTCCCAGCTTTCGATAACGTGAACGATGCTGAGTCCTTTTCCAGTGAGATCATTTTCAGGAACAAGGTCAATTGCTCATTCACCAATGGGACCGCTCTCGATGAGTGGGCCAACACCACATTTTGCAGGATGATCTCTGGATGCCTCCTCCCGATTGGTGCTTGGTCTTCCCTCGACAGGCTCTTTCCTGATGACACTCCAGGCGGTTGGAACCCTGGTGAATATGCAGTTGCTACAATATTGTACAACAGTTGGTTTTTCATTGAATACAAATGGTGGGGAAGCATTGACGATAGTGGAGGCTGGAGAGGTGATGTTTCACTGAGTACTGGCACCCCCCTGAGCATTGTTTGGTATTATAACCATGGTCTAGAAGAGCCACTCACCATTGAACTCACATTAGTTGGATAGTACTCTCACTCACACAGTTACTTGGACCATTGTAACTTTCCAGACCGCCAAGACCTAGGATCTTTCTTTGACCGGCTCTGCCACTCGTCCATAGACAACAATCTGCCACGTGCCTATCTCTCGATAGAAGCGTCGCTCAAACCCGTTCCTGCGAACAATGTCCTCAACCACCTCTGTGGGATGCATAAAGAAACGAAATGAACTTCGATGAAGACGATAAGTAAGATTCTCCCATGCACCGAGAATCCTGACCTTCCGATTATTCAGTGGATAGACCACTCCATACAGTTTTCCTGACAATGCTGAGGACTTCTCTACAAGGTCTTCCACGCCATGGTAGCAGCAGATCACTCTGTCCAGTGTTACAATGTCACACTGGGGGATCTCTGCGGCCAAGTCCACAAAGTTCCCATGTTGATGTTTTATGCTCTCTGCATGTCCCTGACGCTGTGCCTCCTCCTTTGCCGCTTCGATATATGCTGACGATGCTTCCACACTGATGCAGCTACTCACTCCAGCTCTCAGTAACCCATGTTGGATGGCACCTACTCCCCCGCCAATATCAAGATGGGTCATACCAGACACGCCCTCTGCAATGAGGGCATCAATCAGCGCTTCAGTCGTGTTCTCTGGCCCCTCAGTACGATACAGTTGTAGCTCTTTGGCAACATACTTCTGATCGAAGTGCTCTTCGATAGCGATAGCTTTGCAATGTCTGCAGCTCATGACCACTCATCTTCTAATACATTGATTCCAGTCTATATGCACTTATGCTTTGGCAGTCAAGATTAGAGCATTTTCATGACTTCGTTACTGCACAGTTCCCTCCCGACGTTTGGTTTCGGGGATTGTGAAGATCAGCACAGTCGCAATCACCATCACTACCACCAAGTAGACAATCGAGTAGAAGTATGACCCTTCCACTCGCAGGGCCTCCAAGAGGATGGTTCCCAGGAACCCGCCAAGGTTGCCGAACCAGAACGCGAGACCGGTGCTCGCCCCAGCCAACTCTGGGCCCACTGTCTTGAACTCCTCAAGCATGGAGAGGGCGATGGGCATGACGGATATCAGGAAGAAGCCAAGAATCGCTGAGGACACGTAGGTCAGCTCGGTGATGGTGCTCG
>JAEORX010000044.1 GCA_016840685.1 Candidatus Thorarchaeota archaeon | reverse complement strand
TGATGTTAAAGTTGACTTCACTGTTCGACCCTTCCCCGAACAGATTGACCTCAAAGCAAATGGAACACTTGTCTGGGGTTCAACATCTCATAGTATCTATCCATATGTTCCTGATGATGACAATAGAGATTGCTACGATGAAGCATCTGTTGGTATTGACCTTGATGGATATTCTAATACTGGAGAGCTTGAAACTGGGATGTATTCCTCTGGATTCCTCACTGGCACTCAATTCGAAACGGGTATGCAGTTCCCTGTAGACATTCCACAAGGCGCAATAATAACATCTGCCTACCTTGAGGTTGAGGCTGCATATAGCTCTAGTCCTAACCTATATGGTATGCGGGTTCATGTTGCTGATGAGGATAATGTGGCTTCTTTCACTACAGGATTACCACATCTAGAGGATCGCTTTAGTTGGGTTGAAACAACTGTTGATTGGTCAATCAGTTCTTGGATTACAGCTGTTGATACACGATATAGATCTCCGGAGATTGGTCCCCTTGTACAGATAGTAGTAAGCAGACCAGGATGGTCCGAAGGGAACTACATCTGTATCATGACTAGTCACATGTACTCTGACTATTATCAACGCTGGAATGCAATCAAAGGTACAGTTGGGTTTGATGGAGATGAGAGAGCACGTCTTTTCGTAGAATACATCATCCCCGAAGCCGAGGACACCGTCCTCTTCTTTGATTTTGAAAGGGACATTACGATTGACCACAATGATGTCGTGTCAGATCTAATGAACTTCCCTGTCTTGATCGATATGACTGATACTCATTTGAGAGATAATGTTCAATCAAATGGTAATGATATTGCATTTACAATAGATGGCACATCTGTTGCACACGAGATTGAGTTTTATGACCAGTCGACAGGTCATCTTGTTGCATGGGTAAAGGTCCCCTTCCTCTCAGGTTCAGTTGATACCATCATTACCATGCACTACGGTTGTGAAAATGCACCTCCTGCTCTTGGTTCGAGAGTCTGGAGTGATTACGAAACCGTGCAACATCTTAACCAAGACCCCACTGGTACTAACTATGACAGCACCAGCAATAATCATGATGGGACCTCATATGGTGGGCTTGGCTCAAGCGACCTTGTGTCTGGTCAAATTGGGAATGCAATCGACTTTGATGGAAATAATGATGTCATCTCTATTGGGCAGGTTAATACTGATGAGTGGACTGGGTTCACTATGAGTGCCTGGTTCTATCGGACATTAAACAAGGATGCAAGAGTCTTCTCGAAATCGACAACAACTGACAGTAATTACCATATCATTACACTAAGACTCGATCCGACCAATCATGTGACAACCAGAGTCAGAGCAGATGATTCCTCAACTGGTTATGGTGTAAGTTATAGCAGCATTGCAACCGCTTCTAACTTCACCTGGCACCATATTGCTTGGTCTTGGGATGCCTCGCGAACGAATCATGAGATAATGGCTTATCTTGATGGAGTTCTCATTATTGATCGGGCCTATAGCGGAACTTCAATCTACGATTCTGATGCAATGTTTGTCATTGGGAATAATGATCTTACAAATGCCCGATGGTGGGCTGGAAGAATCGACGAAGCTCGTTTGACAACTATTGTCCGGTCAGAGGCCTGGATTGACACAGAGTATAACAATCAAGCAAATCCCTCAGGCTTTTATTCTGTTGGGTCTCCACGTGTTATTCCTGACACATGGATAGAAGCTGGTGAAACTCAGGTCGTCTTCACCACCTCTTCACCAGTTACCGTGACCATGGATGTAAACATGGTCATGGATGTTGGCGGTGTTGCACAGACCATGGATGAGAACTTTGACAATGGTGTCAGTTACTTCATAGAGTCTGGTGCAACAATCGTCAACTGGACTGCAAAGGTGATGGTTTCCCCTCCTGCTGGTGCAACATCCTTTGGGTTCACTGTTGAGTATCCACGAGCTGAGTGGAAAGCCACGAAAGTTCTCAATCCAAAGAATCAACCAAAGTCACTGGGTAGCGACTGGTGGTACGAAGGAGGAACACTGACACTCTATGCCACCGCTATTGACTTCTGGGGAGTATGGACACTCAAGTTCATCAGTTGGAACTTCCTGGAGGACATTCAGACTGACAGTCCGTCGTACGATGTAGGTGATATAGCCAAGTTCACAATGACGACTCCCACAGTTCTTGGTGCTCGAGTTGGATTAGATCTTGTCGACCCCAATGGAGTAACTTGGCATTCTGCTTACAATCAGACAACCACAGATCCTGCGCATAAATTCCCCTCTTTCAAGTATCGCAAAGTGATTACAATACCTTCTACCCAGATGATTTATGGGTCAGTCAATAATTTTCCAGTACTAGTACAGATAGAAGACACTCACCTCCATGACCCGACCAGAGTTCGTTCTGATGCATCGGATATAATGTTTGCATCGGGAAACACAGTTCTTGATCATGAAATAGAGTATTTTGACCAGAACTACTTTGTAAACACAGCCCTACTAGTCGCCTGGGTAAAGACAAACCTGACAGCAGGAGTTGATAACTACATAACTATGTACTATGGGTCCCCAGTGGTTGACAATCTTGAGAACCCTGCCGGCGTGTGGTCAAACGACTTTGAGGCCGTTTGGCATCTTGGTGAAACTGGTTCAACTCACTATGACTCATCAGGAAACAACTATGATGGCATGCGAAACGGGAACACCCAGGTATCTGCTAGGGTTGGTTTTGGTCAGAATTTTGATGGGTCTAACGACTATATTGCATTTGATGAAACACTCACGCCTGAAAATGATGTTCTAATTACTGGTTGGTTCAGACCTACTGTCAACCATAATGCAAACTCACCAACAACACAAGTGATTATGGAGAAGTACATCGATATTGACCATGATATGGTCATAGCATTAGTTGGCCAAGACTATGCACAAGGGACAGTTCCAAATGGCACACTCGTTTTCAAGGTAGAGAGTGCAGAAAACGATCCAATGTATAAATGGACCACAAGAACGACTTGGACTGCTGGTCAATGGTATTACATTGCTTGCTATGCCGATGAAGACAACCCTGCCAACAACAAGATCTGGGTGAATCTAGCATGGGCTACTGATGCTGGACAAGTTGGCAGCGCTTCCCAGGCGAACATGTCTTACGTGGAAGAGTGGCGTTTAGGCGGGGGGAATTATGAAACGAGCTATGAAGGTTCAGGATATTTCAATGGTCGATTAGATGAGTTTCGCGTTTCAAAATCCAGTAGGTCTGACGGATGGCTACGTTATGAAGCGAACAATCAGCTTACTCCCAGCACATTCCTCAGCGTCGGAACTGAACAAACAAGAACCTCTCCAAATCATTCACTCAAACAGACTATTGCCTCTACTTTTGCTGCGGGTCAATGGACGGCAATTGCCTACTATAATGACACTGGTGACTCCATCTCTAATAAGACGGGTCTTTTCGAGAGGACCTTCATAGTTCGCCATGACACATCACTCACTCTGAGCAAACCAAGCGATGCTGTGGATGATAGGCTCTCAGTAAAGACCGTAGGTGAGTCTCTGTTTGTGGAGTATCAGCTGAAAGACACAGATGCCGCTGGTAACCCTGGAGTTGAGGGTGCAACAGTGACAATGAACTGGACCACACCTTCGACCATTACCCTTGATGACTACGGAGGTGGTCTCTATAGAACTGCCTTGGAAACAACAGACTTAGGTGATAATCAGAGGTGGCGCATCGAGGTTGCATCATCTCATCCATATTATAATAATGCATATGAGTACTTCGATTTAGATCTCTACCATACCACTGATCTTGACGCTTCAGGTGTGACAACAACCCCTGCTGACTTCAACTTTACAACCACCCTGACCTTCGAGGATGAATACACAGGTGCACCTATCTCAGGTGCTACAATCACTTACGAAAATGGAAATCCCGTTTCCTTCGTCGACAACCTCGATGGGACATACGACATCTCAATTCAAACAAGCGCCCTGAGTCTTGGTCAACATCAATACACATTCAATGCGACAAAATCCGGAGCATATCTGCACGTGGGACAGGTGGATGTCACATTCACACTTCGCGCTCACAAAACAGTACTTTCTGTGTCAGGAGATATGGAAACTCCCTATGGGGAAGACACTCAGGTCACAATCTTTCTGCTTGATCTTGACACTGGTCTTGCTGTCGATATCTTGGATGTGGGAACGATGACCTTCAGCTATACTGGAGGTTATGCAAGTGACATAGTTTGGTCATACTCAGCAACATTGACAACTGCTGATTGGAATGTCGGATCAGTAACAGCAACTCTCACTGTCACAATGTCAAACTCAAAAATCTCAGCTCCAATTGCATATGTGTTTGGCATCAACATTCTCGCACATAGAACCTCCTTGACTGTGACAGGTGTTTCTACGATTCCCTATGGAAATATGACAACGTTGCATGTCATTCTCACTGACCTTGAAGATGGAAGCATAGTTCCGATAGGTACTGTGTCAAATATAAGATTCCAGCGCATAGTGGGCGTTCCTCAGGACTTCAGTGGTAGCTATAATATATTATTGGACACACACGACTGGGTAGTCGGAACCCACACGGTGACTGTGATTGTCACTATGAGTGGGACTATATACAGTGCTCCAACTAACTATCAGTTTGTAGTCACAATCCGAAGTATGACATCAGAGATGTACCATGGCCCCTCAACACTCAATTTCACGATTGGCTCCGACTTCACCGTGAATCTCCATCTCAATATCAGTGAACAGGGACCATTCTATGGTGATCCGATAACAGGTCGTGTTGCTGGAGAGTTCTCTGTCCCAGGATATACCATTTCCATCGACGCATCTCAACAAGCCATTGGTCTATACAGACTGACAATCGATGATGCATACTTCACTGGTGGCAGCTATCAAATCACAGTCCACTTCGACTCCGCCTCCAACCTGTATGCAGACACATTCCTTGTTATCCAATTCTCCTACAGAGAGATTATTAGTTACCTCTCATCGCCAAACTACCCACAAGTGACTACACCGTATCAACTTGATGTAGAGATCATCCTTGAATTCGCTGATGCGGACTTCGGTAGTGGAATCGAGGGTGCAACAATCGCCTCGCCGGACCATCCGTCATGGATTGCGAACTGGACAGATGAAACTGGTGGTTTATACAGTGTCTGGATTGATGTTGCAACCTTGACAAAAGGCACTCATTACATCAGCCTTACAGCTGACAAGTCGGGGTTCACTGCAAGAACGTTGCAGTTCAGGATAGTCATCAGAGATGCCTACACATCCGCCATATCCTTTGTGGGTTCGTTGGATATCCCAATTGGTAATTCACCAACCTTCTATGTTGATTACACCGATCTCGATCGGCTCATTCCAATTGAAAACCTGACATCGCCCTATACTCAAGTCATCTCGACATGGGGTAACTTCTCTGTAGAGTATCTCTCTGGAACAAAGCAGTACAAGATTACCTTCCACACATCCGACTCTGACACAATTGCTCAGAATCAGGTCTACACCTTCACCTTCTCAAAGGACAACTACCAGAACGCACAGTTCTCAATCACTGTGACAATCAGGACTCACAATACAGACTTCAGAATAGTAAGCTCAATTGAACCAACTAGCACAACTGGAACATTCAACATATCTGTCTATTATGGGGACCTAGACAATGCAATAGGCATCAAATCTGCACTTGTTGTCTTCTCGGTTTCAAACGCATCAGGACCTGTCGTGTCGAATTATGACTATGACGATAGTCTCGGTGATGGGTTCTACATCATCCAAGTATCAGCATCCCAGTTCGGACTTGGACTCCAAGCATTTACAGTCTATGCCGACTGGACTGGAGCAGTTGCCAAGTACAAAGACAAGTCATTCGTCACAAGTGCCAATGTTGTAGGCAAAGAGTCAGCACTAACTCTTCTCATTGGTTCTGAACCTACCTCTTACAATGAAGACATGAGTTACACCTTCTTCTATAGCGACCTTTTCAGCGGTGTTGGAATTGATAATCTGACATACAATGTGTTCATCTACGTCAGCTTCCAAGGCGAAGCAGTCAATCCTGCAGATATCCTAATCACTGACTTCTCTGCCACTGACCCTGGGAAGTACTCTGTTGAGTTCAACAATGGTATCTTTAGTCGGACTGGACTCATTTACATGAATGTGTTTGTCAACTGGTCGAAGGGAGTTGCGCCATTCTATGCCAATCGGACAGATGTCGTTTCAGTCAGAGTTCTTCCAAGAGAAACCCTACTCTCGATCACTCCTGCAGCTCCCACAAGTTACAATGAAAATGCAACCATAACACTCACCTTTGAGGATACGACAGGCGGCTCAGGCACACTCATAACCGGTCTTACAAAACAACACATCTCGTTGAACATTTCATTCTCTTATTTCGAGGATGCTGGAACCTATACAATCTCCTTCAACACAAATCAGTTTGGCAGTCTAGGAATACAAGCAATCACTGTGGGTGTGACTTGGGTGGGTACACCGTTCTATGCTAATAGAACTGGAAGAGTCACCTACGTTAATGTCGTTGTTAGAGTCACTAATCTGGAATATCTCACTCCTCCACCAACACAATACGGGGATCAAGTTATCTTCAATGTGACCTGGACCGATGTCACTGGTGGAGCATCCGATCCAATCACGGGTGCAACTCTCGTCTTGAAGTATGGAGTTGGATACACGCCTGTTCCTCTGTCAGAGTATGAATACATTGAGGTTGTACCAGGTGTCTATCAAGTCACACTAAATACAACATATGCATCCGTTCCTGGAACAGATATCTTAAGGGTTGAGATAACCCCTACAGACTTTTACTATTCTCTGAGAACAATCAACCGCTTCTTCACCATACAAGACCGTGAAACATTAGTCGCGGCAAATCCAGTGGCTGATGTTCCATATGGATCTAACGTAGTCATTGTTTTAAGCTATCTTGATTTATTTACCGGAGATTCGATTGCTAACGATTCTGCTCACGGATATCCTGTGAGTATAGAGGTGATGCCTTCTGGGCAAACATTCACTTCATCATGGAGAGCGGTTTCGCAGACCTATCAGCTGACCATCTCATGGAATCCGAGTTGGGACGCAACTTGGTTACCAGGCACAATTCACTCATTCACTGTACTGATGAGCTATGACTATATATCACCCTTCTACGACGGGAACCAAGCATATGTCACCTTTAAGATTCGAATACGAGAGTCATCCTTAGCCCTTGATACTGAACCAGAAACTACTCCTTATCTTGACAATGTGTCGTTCACCGTCTTCTACAGTGATGATGATGCCGCAGGTTCGGGTATTTCTGCTGCAAGTATCCTGATTACAGGGCTCACAGAAACTCAAGACTTTGTTGTGACTGAAGGCAGTGCTGGATATTATACCATCACAGTCTTTACAACCTCTCTGGGAAGTATCGGTACCCACATACTTCAGGTAATCGCAGACTGGACTGGTGAACCCTATCATGCTGATGAAACACGAGAAGTCTCTGTGCTTGTTAGAACACGAGCCACGAACCTTGAGGTCACAGTCCCACCTGCTCAGACATTGTACTTGGATGATGTGACCTTTGAGTTTGAATTCAATGACCTCGATGCCAGTACATCAATCACTTCGCTTAATCCATCAATCATTCATCTTTACTGGTCTAACATGACTGAGATAAGCCAAAGCGATTATAGTATTGTTGAAAGCAGCGGAACATATGAACTAACGATTTCTTCGACAACACTCTCTGATATGCCAGTGACAGGTCTATCAATCCGCCTCGTAGTTGATTGGCCTGCAGCAGTCGCACCCTTCTATGCTGATGATTTCACCATAGTCAAAGTGACAATCACAGGTCGTTCGATTCTAGTTGAAACAGAACAGATTGAGAGAACCCCGAAAGGTGATATCCTCAATATCACAATCAATCTGTCTGACCTTGACAATGGCAATCCAATCGCAGGTGCAATAATACAATTCAGTTGTCGCAACAATCCCCTTGCAGAGGGTGTTGACTATATCTACACACCAGGATTGGGAGTCTACACTTTCAATATCTATACAATGTCATTGACTTTTCCATTTACTGGGACATTCCTCTTCGACATAGTGGTGCAATGGAATCCAAATCTCTCACCGTTCTACTCAAATCGGTCAGTTATCACTCTGACTGGTTTGGTTGATCTAGTACGTACCTCTCTTCAGGTCAATGCAATAGTTCCTTCATCTGTGCAATACACCGGAACAGTGTCACTCAATGTCACGTGGAAGGATTTGGACCACAATCTCCCAGTCACAGGCTATGCAACTATAATCGATTCGAATGTAAAGTATCTGATAGGTGGGTCACGACCAGCAGGTCTAGTTGTTTATGAATATGAATCCTCGGGAGTCTATAACATTACATTCAACACCTCTGATTTGCCCTCATTGGGAACATACACATTGAGGATTGTTGCGGTTGTTTCAATATATGCTCAGGTGACCGTGACACCGCAATTCAGTGTGATAGCCATTAGCACCACTCTGAATCCTGTCGAAGCATTAGTGACTGTATATTGGAAAAGTGATGCTACCATCTCTGTCGATTTCTATGACACTTTGAATGGTGTACCAATTTCTAGTGCATCTAGTGTGACCTGGTGGCATGACATTGATGAAGGGGTCTTGACAGAAATAGGAACAACTGGTCGTTATACAGCTACTATTGGTACTACTTTGTTCGGACAAGGTTCATTTACCCTTACTATTAAAGCTACAAAAGATCTGTACACTGAATCAATCATACCAATTACGCTTATCATCCTAACAATACCAAGTGAAATTCTGATTCATTATCCTAGTGAGAGTTCTATTGATGTATCCCGAGGTGCTTCAATTTACATAGAGGTTGAGCTCTGGGACAACAATTATGCCTCTACAATCGGAGACACACAGGTTCGAAATGATACTGGTCCTCACCAAGTTTATGCAATGTTAAACACCTCAAGATTCTATATGGACTATGATGCATTTTCTGGAAGATGGAATATAACCATACCTGGAAGCGCAACAATCCTAGAAGCATTATTATCATATGATATCAGAATCTTCGCTAATTTCTACAACTACGACCCTGCTGCTAATCAGTTCAAGATTTACATCATACAGTCTGAAACACAGCTTCGAGTGATAGACATTCCCGATCCGACAAAGCTTGAAGTCTATTACCTTCAGGAGGTTACAATAAATCTCACATTCACGTCTAATGACCTACCTCCATACCCCTGGTTGATTGATGATGGGGAGGTTTCTTGGATTGATGGCACCCGTAGTATCTACCTAAACTTCACCTCTCTGGGTAATGGTGTTTGGAGTCTTACTTTCAATACCACCATCCTTGGATTTGGCACAGTTGGAGTCACGTTCTATGGATATCCGACCAATACAACTCTTGGTGATACGATAACGAGTATGACTCTAACGATAAAGAAAGTACCAACAAGTGTTGTTTACCCCACAGAAGACATCTACTTCATTTGGGGTTGGTCTGGCAATCTAATGCTTGGCTTCTATGATGAATACAATGATAGGTTTGTACCTGGCGCAACAGTCACTTATAATTACGGAAATCAGTATTATAACGCTACAGATCTTGGGAATGGGACGTATTCTCTCTTTATTGATACCACGCTGCTACCCTCCAATGCGAGAGAACGGATATCTACATCATTCTTCTTAGCTAATTTCGAAGAATGGACAATCGGTTTCTACATTCGAGTTCTTGAACGACCAACGGAGTTGACAGTTACATATCCTGCACAGAACAATGTTTCAATTCAATCAGGGGTAATCTACTTAGAATTACCAATGGGCGATTCCATTCTTATTTCACTATTTTATAATGATACTAGTCTGGTTGGTGGCTTATTTGGTGGAATAATAGACGCAAACTTTTCCGAGTTTACTGAGATGCGAGCTCCCGGTTACATTGGTCCTGGTAATTCTATGCCGATAATCTTCCAAGAAGGATTTGGATATTACAACTTCACATTTGACACAAATAATCCGGCTCTATCTGCACTAAATGAAGATTGGCCAACCATCATACAAGGTGAGTACTTCAGGTTCTCAATTGATATATTCGATGAGAATAGGGAACTGCAATCTGTCCAAATTTATATCAGCATTATAACTATCCCCACAACGATAGTTCACAATGGTCAAATGGTCGATCCAGAAGATAGCATCGAGTATACACTCACAAATGGAGATAACATGGTATTCGACTTTTATATCAATGATACATGGCATGGATGGGGAATGGATGGTGCTTCTTTCACAATCTTACCTGGTGCAAATGCAATCATAAGTAGTAATACATCACTTGGGAATGGTCATTATAGACTGGTGATTCTAGCGGTTGGATATGGCGGCGACTCTGTCATAAGAATCACAATGAGCCGTGAGTTTCACGATGCCGTTGAGATGAGTTTTCTCATCCACACACTACCTAACGATATCGATATCCTATTCCTTAATATCACCCGATATGGACTCCCTATCGCTGTTACAATCATAGTGTTGTTGGGAGCCTATGTCAAGGTCTGGAGTGTACCAAAGAGGATACGTCAGATTAATGGTCAGCTAAAACAGCTTCGAAAAGGCAAAATACCTAAACCAATCGGTGATGTCAAGAGTCGTCGTCAACTATCTGCAGAACTCTTCAATGACACTTTTGAGAAACTAAAGATCACTCGAGCTGCTACTCAGATGCCAGAGGATGCCGTACCGATTGAGGTCCCAGAGATGGGAGAACTCCTCATGCAACTCTCTATTCTCACAAACCTCAGTCCAGAGGAGCTTGATGAGTTCCAGGCTGATATCAACAAGATGAAGATGAGTGAGCAGGCTGCCTTTGTGAAAGAGGTTATCATGCAGGAGGCGATTCGTGCTGCTCGCCGCGAGGGCAGGACTGTTGAAGAAACCCTTGCTATACTCGAACAGGAAGCTCATCACCGTCTTGGTGGTGAAGAGGAGGTTGAACCCAGTGATGTCATCGAACCCGAACCTGTCGAAAAGGTCTTCCTTGAAGAGGAGGAGGAAGAAGTCCGAGTCACTCCCAAGGAAGAGGTTAAACGAGTCGAGAAGGCTGAGTTCGAGGAGGTCACTGAAACAATCTCTGAAAAGATGAGTCTCTTTGAGATTGAGGAGCTGCGAAAGGACCTGGAGCGCAGGGGAATTCCTCCACATGAGATTGAGACCATCATCGAGCAGGCAAAGGAGTTGCCTAGAGAGCTTGTGGATGAACTCGTCAGGAGTCTAGAAGGGAAACGGGACTAGGAATTCCCCTAGTCCTCCACCTTTTTTCTACACCTCTCGAAAAAAAGACAACTCTTCTATCTGAGAGAGAGAATTCACACGACATGTATTGATATAGGGAGTAGAAGAATTGACACTCCTCTGATGAACCTACCAAAGAGAAGAAGGTAGGCAGCAAAAAAAGTCAATCTCCGATGGTGCCACGAATGAGGAAAAGCAGTCTTCTCTCCCTAGTTTTTATCGCTTTGTTTCTATTTAGTGTAGCAGATCTAACAGGAGACAGTTCCCTGGTGACAGACCCAGGACTGCCTTTAGACGAACAACATCAGGTCGCTGATGTAGGCGGCACCTATGTCGGAACTGGTTCACCACTTACTGTCGCCTTCTCAGGTACTTTTGTAAATAGCTCTAGCTGGACTGATACATCTACAACTCTCTCATCAGACTTCACAGCAGGAACATCCTTTTTGGTCACAAATGCAAGTGCAGTTACATGGACTGCATATGTCCTTGTATCTCCTCCAAGTGAAGTTGTTAGTTTGAGTTTTAGAGTCAACTATGAGTCAACAGATTGGACTCCAATATCAGTGTCTAATCCATTAGGAACTGTACAGACCTACGGGACTGATTGGTACTATCTTGGAGGTCGTCTTACAGTTGCAAGCTCTGCAATTGATACATATGGTCTTTGGAAAATTGAGTTTTCAAGCATTAATACTATCTTTGATCTTGATCTGGGAATCAGTGGGGGCTCTCTTTCTTCATCCGCAGTGTTCGATTTAGCTGATGAAATGCTATTCAGAACAACAAGCACGTGGATCACAGGATCTACAACTACATTTAAACTCACAGACCCGAGTGGTGCGGATTGGTATTCAACTACAAACACTACAGCTGGTTCAACATCACATCTGCTGCAGTCCTTTGCATATAGAAAAAGTTTCACTATTGACCGAACACGGCATCTTGCTACAAGCCTGAATAACTTCCCTATGCTCATCAACATCCTAGATACTGATCTCAAGACAAAGGTGCAGAGCGATGGAGATGATATCGTCTTTGTGTCAGGAGGTAAGGTTCTCTCACATGAGATTGAACTCTTTGACCAGAACTACAGCCCAACTCAGGCCCGTCTGATAGCCTGGGTTAAAACAAATCTAACCGGCTCGGTCAATACAGTGATTACAATGTACTATGGGAATCCAACCATTGGTCCTCAAGAGAATCCTAACGATGTTTGGACCCAGAGCTTTGCGGCAGTCTGGCACCTAAATGACAGCACTACTGATGAACAATCCACTGGTGTTCATCAGGATGCCTCCTCTGGAGACTATGATGGATCCCAACGTGGCAATGTTATCACAACTGGCATTGTTGGGTATGGTCAAGATTTTGATGGAACTGACGATTGGATAGAGATTCAAAGCACAGAAAATCTCAGACCATCAGGTGATGTAACAATCTCAGGTTGGTTCCGTTTAGATGCTGTTCATAACAGCCTATCGCCAAACACACAACTTCTGTTTGAGAAGTATCTTAATGGCGACAATGATATACACATCGCTCTAGTAGGTATTGACTATACCTCCTCGGCACCAGCTGGTAGTCTGGTCTTCAAGACAGAGAATGATGCTGCAGGCCAGAAGTACAAATATACCTCACAAACTACTTGGCAAGCAAACACTTGGTACCATTTTGCCTGTATTATCGATGCAGACACACCGAATAACAACAAGATCTATGTTCGTGCTGTAGATGACACATATGGTTCATATGGCTCAATTACTTATGCTAATGTTGCCTTCGATTCACATTGGGGCATTGGCGGTTCTTGGATCGATCAAGTATCTGGAGCCCGCGCATATCTAAATGGCCGGATGGATGAAGTAAGGATTTCCACTGGCATAAGAAGTGGAGCATGGATTGCAGCAGAATTCCAGAATATTAATAATCCATCTCTCTTTTACTTAGTGGGTGCTGAATCTAGTCGCTCCTCTCCCGATTCTCTTGTAAAGAAAATTGCTGACAGCTCAGCCAAAGCTGGACTCTGGACAGTCACAGCATATTACAATGACTTCGGAAGCTCTGTTGACCAGATGACTGGGATGTATCAGCGACAGTTTATAATTCAACATGATTCATCAATTGATATTCTCTCTCCTTTGGATGCTGTGGGTGGAGGAATTGTTGATGCAACAATTAACGATGTTCTGTACATCAAGGTTGATCTCACAGATGATGTTGGATTTGCGGGAATCAGTGGATCAACTGTCACTATGAACTGGACGGTTTCAGGAACCCCTGTAATTCTTCCATTCGATGATTTAGGCGGTGGAGAGTATGGAATAATTGTCAATACAACTGATCTTGTTGAGAACAGACAGTGGCGATTAGAGATTGATTCCACGCACCCATACTATAATGACGTGTCAACATTCATTCTCCTTGACCTTTTTCATCCTACTGATTTGACCTACGCCTATATCGAAACTACACCCATTGGATTTGATTTCACTGCAACTCTGTTCTTCTATGATGCTTACTCAAGTACACCAATCTCAGGTGCAACAATAACGTTTGGAGATGATAACCCTGTAACTGTCACAGCTCAAGGCACAGGTTGGTATAACATATCCATTCCGACAGGAGCACTTTCCACAGGCATTCATACGTATACACTAAAGGCATCTAAACCTAGTTCATACCTTGAGATTGATACTGTTGACATCTCCTTCCTTCTTCGACCTCACTATACAGCAGTTTCTGCTACTAGTGATTATGTGGTCCCATATGGACAGAACACTCAAATCACAGTAATTCTGAGAGACCTTGATACTGGAACAATCCCCGATATAGTCGATGTCAGTCAATTCATTTTCACCTATGAGGGAGGAACCCAGATCCGAAGTTCTCTCTTCAGTTACTCAACGAGTCTGACAACTAATACATGGAGTGTTGGAACTCACGAGGTCAATCTTACTGTGGTCATGGCAAATCCCGACTTCTATCCACCAATTCAACACACACTCTACATCACAATTCGCGCACACTACACATCTGTGAATATTGTTGGTGATTTGACCTCTCCATATGGAAATACTACGTCACTAACAATCATCCTCACGGACTTGGACACTGGTGGTTCTGTCCCCATTAGTGCAGTCAGCGGATTCCTATTCCAATGGACTGGTGGTTCCCAACCAGCAAGTGGTAGTTATGCTGTAGTTCTTGATACAAGCACTTGGCCTGTCGTGTTTCGGGTAGTGACTATCATTACAACAATGTCGAGTCCTAACTATCAAGATCCATCAAGCTATCAGTTTATCATTACGATTGAGAGTCTTACAATCCATGCATATAACTCACCAAGTGACCTCTTGTTCCCGAATGGTGATGATTTCACATTGAACATCTCCGTCGAGGTTACAGAAAATGGACCTCATTTTGGTGACTTAATTGATGGCCTTGCAGGCGACATATCTGTTGTAGGATATCCAACAGCCATAATAAGTTCGTGGGGCAATGGTCTGTATAACATCCTGATTGCATCTTCGTTCTTTACAGAAGGAGTTTACACCATTACAATTCAGATTGACCCAGGCAGTAGTATCTATCGGTCAACAGTACTTGTAATCACCTTTGAATATATTCCAGCAAGAAGCGACCTCACAGCCAATCTATACACGGTATCAACACCATACCAGCATAATGTCACTATATCTCTTTTCTATGAAGATCGAGATAGAAGTGTTGGTATCACTACAGCAATCATTACTGCCTCAACAAGTTGGATTGACTACACCCATATTTCCAATGGGAATTATGATGTTGAAATAGGTGTGTTAGGTTTATCAATAGGGACACACCAGATTACACTCACTGCAAATGCAGATGGGTATGAGGATAAGAGTGTCATTATAACTGTGATAGTTACTAGGATTCATACGGATGCTGATCCATCGGCTATCTCCTTAGATATACCACTTGGTAACACCAAAGTGATCTATATTGATTATATTGACCTTGATAATGGGGTTCCCATTCCTAGCATAACTCCAACCATCGTAGGATGGCCTGGTTCAATACCAGTAAGTGTCGTCTGGGATGGATCTCGATATGAGGTCACCTTCACAACAACAGGTTCTGATCCCTTGGGGACCAATGTTATCGCTTTCACATTCACGAATAATCCCAATTATTTCCAAGTGTCATGTGATATTGAAGTCAATATTCGAACGCATGTTACCATCTTCAATTTGGTTAGTGCTCCCGATCCAACACCCTACAATGGGATTGTGAACATTTCTGTTAGATACTATGATTGGGATAACAAAGCCGGGATTGATTCTGCAAATATTCAACAACACATCTGGAATGGAACTAGTTGGATTGCCTCAGGTCTAGTTAACCATGGTGGTGGATATTATACTATTCAAATTTCAGCCTCGTTGTTTCGGAAGGGAATACAGAACTTCATTGTCTATTTCAACTGGACCGGCCCGGTACAGCAGTATGAGAACAAACAGACAACTGCATCGGTGAATATAATTGGAATTGACTCGCAATTGACTCTTCTCCAAGCCTCTGAACCGACCCCCTATGGTGGTTCAATGTCCTATGTCTTCTTCTTCAGCGAAACGAGTGGACTAGGAATCACAAACAGTAGTTATGGTGGAGGGAATGTCCATATCTTTGTTAATTTCCAAGGTGCAATTGTTGACCTTGGTCTTGTTACAATATTGGAAATCAATGATGTCACTCAACCTGGAAACTACTCAATTTCATTCAGCACAACAATTTTTGGTCAGACAGGTCTTATCTACATGAATGTCTACATCAACTGGACTGAGGGTGTTGCGCCATTCTATACAAACCGCTATGATGTGATTTCAGTTAGAGTCCTCCCACGTGACACATTGATATCAATTGTACCTCCAACACCTACACCTTATGGTGAGAATGGAACGCTAATCTTCTCATACGAGGATGTATCGGGAGGTGGAAGTGTCCCTATTGATGATGATCCAAAACTATCAGTAATACTAAGTCTGGTGAATTATTCAATTTACTATAATCTTACATCGCACGAGTTTGTAGTTTCATTTGATACAAGTCAATTTAGTGCCCCTCTTGGACAGAAGTCATTCACACTAAGTGTCATCTGGACAGGTGCGCCTTATTACACTAGTAGGTTGGGACGAACTATCTACATCACAGTCACCGCCCGACAGACTGTATTGGACTATCAGGCTCCCGCCCCAACATCGTATGGTGACAGTGTATGGTTCACTCTTACATGGACTGATGTCACTGGAGTTCCTGCCACAGGAATTGCAGGTGCTGGAGTCACGCTCTATAATGGCCCCTTCGAAATTCCTGGTGTGTTCTATTCAGTTTCACCCGTTTTGGTTGGAGAGTACAATGTGACTTTGGACACCACATACTTCACTAATCCGGGAACTTACAGTCTACGTATAGTGCTCACAAAGCCTGAATTCTACATTCCTGATGTAAGTGCCACTCGCTCATTCACTCTTCAAAATCGCGTGAGTCTTCTTTCTGTGGAGCCTATTGGAAAGGTTCCATACAATAACTCACTAGTCTATACACTCAACTACCAAGATATCGCAACTCTTGGAGTGATAGGAAATGAATCCATTGATGGATTCCCTGTCACACTTGAGGTTCTTACTGCTGGTGTCTGGTATTTCTCCGTAGAGTGGCAACCAGCGTTCCAGTACTATACGCTTACTATTGATACATACAACCATCCTGAGTTGACTATTGGTGTACGTTACTCATTACAAATCAGAGCAACCTATGCGTATCAGGCTCCATTCTATGGCGCTGATGATGCCTTCATATTCTTCGAGCTCAGGTCTCGAGCATCTGACTTAGTTCTTGATGATGCTCCTGACCCAACGCAGTACCTTGACAATGTGACATTTAGGGTCCAGTATTTTGATACAGATAGCGAACTGGGTGTGGATGCCGAGTCAATCTTGGTATTCAAAGGCGTTACTCCATTAACACTTGGAACACACTACACATTTGTGAATGAGGGTGATGGATACTACCTTATTCTTATCAACACAACTGCATTAGATGGTCTAGGGTCTACGCAAATCCAAGTTCAAGCGACATGGAATCCTGCCCAGAGTCCCTACCATGATAATGCAGAGCTAATTCTGAATACCTATACTATTAGAAGAGAAACAAATATTGAGATTACAACATCTCCTCAACAGACTTCATATCTCGACATAGTCCAATTCTCCTTTATCTATATGGATCTTGGTCGAGAGCAGCCAATTACCTCAATCACTGCGACAAATATTGACATCTGGGCTGGAGGTATTCTACTCACTGCAGGTCAATACACTATCGTACCATCTGGACAAGGATTCAATGTATTGATTAACTCCACTGAGTTTGGCAGTGTTCTTGTCACAAACTATAATGTCACAGTGTTTGTGGATTGGGATGATGGAACATCACCTTACTACTTTGATGACTCCACTCTAGTAAGAGTCACTACATTAAAACGAACAATGTCATATGCACAGCTCCCTGCAGAATCAGCCTCATTTGGGCAATTACTGAACCTCTCATTTGAGTTGTCCGATATTGATCAAGGCTGGCCAGTTTCTGGTGCTCTCATCGACTTCAGTCATCAAACAATACCACTTATATTAGGTGTCAATTTCTGGATCACTGAAGGTCCCTCTGGGACTTACACTATTAGAATTGATACAAATGCGCTGTTGAATCCAGGCACTTTTCGATTTGATTTGAAAGTTATGTGGAATCCATTATTGGAACCATACTATGCGAACATGTCAACTATTGCCATGAGTGGGGTTGTTCAAAAGATAGATACAGAACTTGTAGCTTACCAAGATGTCTATGAGGTCTTTTGGTCACAAAGTCAAAGCATTTCTGTCACATTCACCGAGCTACTTTCTGGAAGTCCTATAACGGCTCCAGGGATCAACTGCACATGGACATGGATAGCTGCAGGTGTTGAAAGTGGGATTGCCTCTCACACTGTGAATGGTATATATGTTGCATCAATCGACACTGCGTCAACCCCTATCATTGCCAATATTGGAACATATGTCCTCACAGTCAAAGCTGTAGATCTTGATGGTTTTTACAAGACCGCTTATGCCTATGTGACTCTAGTTGTGAAGAGTCTTCCAAGTGAGATGATTCAAGACCGACCTATCGATGAAGTCGTTCTCTTGAACAGAGGTTCGGAAATTCTTGTAACAGTGTATCTTCAAGATGATGAAGGAAATCCAATACCTGAAACAAGTGTAATTGAAGTCACTGGAGTACTCGAAAGTTACAATTTTGAACTAGCAGCAAATGGAACCTTGGGATATTGGAGTTATCTGATTCCAAGCAATGGCCCTACAATTTTAAATCCCGCAATCTATACGGTTCGCTTAAGCGCAATATTTTATAATTATGAACCATCAGCTAACTCATTTAAGATCAGTATCCAACAGGCAAAAACAACTTTGACCCTTGTTGGTAGTACAACTGAAGATATGACAAGTGTATACACCGAGTCTGTACTTCTTGCTGTGAATATGTCTGCAATTGGCAACAGCTCATTCTACTATGCCGATCTCAAATGGTTCATTTCAGATGCAAGCCTTGAAGGCATGTTCCAGAATAACCGCTCAGGGATATATACCACTGTACTTGATACAACCATTGTAGGATTTGGTATTTGGCCAATCACAATAAGAGCTGAAGTATGGCCTAATGCTTCATTGTATGCAGACTCGAGAACGAGTCTGACATTAGCAGTAAAACGGATTCTTACTGTAGCTATTCCACCTCAATTAGCAACAGGTGTTTTCTATTGGGGCTGGGCTGGTTTTTTGAACTTTACATTCTGGGATCTCTCATTTGATACTGGAATCCCTGATGCGACTGTGGCTCTCAATGTTCCCGGGTTCCAATCTGCAGAGGCATATAACATCCCATTCACTGGTTATTATCTGGTATTTTT
>JAEORX010000223.1 GCA_016840685.1 Candidatus Thorarchaeota archaeon | reverse complement strand
TGCACCAGTTTTTTCTGCAAGGTCTCTTGCATGAGCGAGAGCATCATCAAATACTGCTCCATGAAGGATCACATTGGCACCGTATCCCTCCGTGGCTTGTATCTTTGCTACTGGAGAAAATACCGGCATGACAATGGTTGACTTTATTCCCAGTCTCGTGGCCGCATAGGCAGTTCCCTGAGCATGGTTGCCAGCTGATGCTGCGACTACTCCTGCTTCCTTCTCTTTCTCTGAGAGTTGCGACATGGCATAGGCGGCTCCTCTAACCTTGAAGGATCCAGTCTTCTGGAGGTTTTCTAATTTGAGATAGACATCTCCACCAGTTATACGACTAAAAGTCGAGGTATGATCTAACCGGGTTATGTGCTTGATGCCTCGAAGTACCTCGCGTGCATCCAAAATTTTCGTGAATATTTTCTGGTATTTTCCCATTGCGACCACACTCTGAAAGTTCTCACTCGTCTACATTAATGATTCCGCTAGAGGAGTATCAATATAATACCAAGAAAGCAGTTCGCTAAGATTGGAAATAGCAGCCAAGTTATGTAATTCCCAGGTGGTGCAGTGAAACGGTTGAATCTTGAGGGTATGAATCCGAAGTAACCTTTTTCAACAGGAGTCCAGAGCCATAGACCCATCATCCTGCTCATTAAGGGTTCTAAAAATACGAAATCAATCAGTGACGCAAACCATCCCGAAAACAAACATGCTGACAGACCTTTTAGTCCTACCAATAAGGATACAATGTAACTGGCTTGAATCAAGAAGATCCAGAGGAAGATTATCCACATTGGAATATTTCGTAGGAAGGGACCATTTCGCTCATGTCGAGTGTAATAGTAGTATCCTTGGGATGAAACTAGATGCTCACCAACTAATGCAATAAGAATGATTAGAAGCATTTGGGGGATAATCCGCCAGCTATAACTATTCCACAGGATGTTAGATGTAATCGTCGAAAGGGATATGAACATCACTAGAAAGAGGAAGTTCTGGACCTTTAGAGACATAGACAGCTATCACCGTTTAATCTTTCCTTTCGCAGAATCAATCAGATTCGATGTTCTTCTTCTTAGAGAGATGACCCATGCCTTCCCCACTTTCTCTTTCTCAATCCTCTGCGTTGCCAAGCTCCTTTGAACCTTCAAAATGAGATCCACAGCTTTTCCAACAGTTCGGCGGTCAATCCCTGTCGCCTTGGATATCCCTGCAATCGACATTGAGGGAGCTTCCTTTAATACCTGAAGAACTGCTGTCATAGCTTGTGCAAGATCTACTCGTGGTGTAGTGAGTGGGAGTTGCATCTTTGTTCAAGGAAAATAAATGCATGAATTACATATATACATTATTATGTACACATTAATATGTCTACATTATAGTGTATAAATAATCAATATTGTTGATTCAATAGGTTTTCTAACTAAAGCACTTCTTCTCCCAATAAAACCTTGATTTGGATATACTCAATATTGTAACAACTATGTAACTCAGTATATTCGATGCTTAATATTGATGCCTCGGTTTCTGAGTTCTTCAATGAAGAGATTCGGAGGTATACATCGCTCAGGAGTGAGAACTCCTCGTTTTGATATTCTACCGTCTGCCATCATCATTGCAGTCACTGAGGCAGGAAACGATGTAGTTCGCATCATGGATGTCAGCCCTGTTGCATCATCAAAGTAATCGATGACCTCATACTCAATGTTACGTGACTCTGTGCCTTTCCAGCCTTCGATGGTAACACGAATGAGAGTGACATCCTTGCCAGAAGGAGGTAGATTCTTCTCAAGAAGATTCTCAAGAACTCTGCGAGGGGCTATCTTCTTGTTATCGATTTCAATCTCACTGCTGTCCATCAAACCGAGTTTCATGAGGCACCACATCTTGTGACCATGTCCTGGATAGCGGATGGTCTTGTAGTCTAGATCCTTCACCTTGCCTTTGTAAGTGTGTGGAAGTGTGGAAGTCCCTCCGCTGGTGTTAAAAGCCTCTAGTTTTCCGAATGGCTCAGGAAATGTAATCTCCTCAAATCCAACAAGTGGTTCTTCAATAGTGATTTTCCCATCCCTTAGAGAGACACATGGTTCGATGTATTCGTTGATCAGACCTTCAACAGAGAATATGAGCGAATAATTGAGTGGGGGTCTTGGTTCCTGTTGCAGTCCTCCTACTCGTATCTTAACACTCTCAACACGGTCAAGATACTCGATCCCCTCTCGTGCAAGAACACTGACCATGCCGGGTGCAAGTCCACAATCTGGCACAACTGTGACTCCAGCATCTTTTGCCTGTTCATTCATCTCAAGCTGTTTCTCAACAATTGTCCAGCCACCACCCAAGTCACACATGTGAGTTCCAGTTTCAATAGCCACCTCTGTGTGAAGCACATTTACTGTGTAACTCACAGAACTGATGACCGAGTCAACCTTAGAAAATGCCTTGACGAGCTGATCGCGATTTCTTGCATCAACGGTTTCTGCTATTGCCTTTTCGCCAACCTCCTTCGCAAGAGCTTCGGCGCATTTCTTGTCGATGTCCGCAAGTATGATTTGCTCTACGCTATCTTGTTTGACTAAATCATAGGCTGCGCCTTTACCCATTTGTCCAGAACCAAGAACAAGGACCTTCATAGCAAACTCTCCTCTAAGTACTATGATAAAACATTATGAAATCCCTTGTAAAAACAGTTCCGTAGTATGCTTTTACTCGCTAGATTTGTCAAAGTGAGGATGAGATACTTTGAAAAAGACTAGTACGACTGTGTAGGGACTATCGTGAAGTCCTGGGATGGTTCCTCGCCGGGTACGCAACCGGTCCAGTAGGTCATAATTTCGAAGTTCACGCACTTACCAGGTATAGTCATTTGATCTGCGGGATGATTTAGCTCCCATGGTGCGACATCTGGATATTGATTACTTTCTAAACAGATTGGTTCTTCCGCATAGAAAGTGGCTCTCCAGTAGTCATAGGCACAGCAATCGCCCTTACCTAACCAGCTCCAGACAATTCGTATTGTGCCTTGATGTTGTCCTTTTTGCCATACATCAATGTAGCCACCCCATGGATTGTATCCTCCATAGACAAGGATGTCTACATACCATTCTGCAAGATAGTTATCATCTATACATAGATCTAATACTTGCGGAATGTTGTAATTCACAATCTCGATGTAGCCCTGTTCGGTACATAGTGGACCCCAGCAACCGCTTTCCGATTCCCACACAAAACTGGCCTCTCCCAAAGCTTGCGGCAGGGTCGTTTCAGCGAGGGCAAAATCGTCAACAACTAACTGTTGTGGATTATTAATGAGATTTCGATTCTGATCCTCATAAGAATTGACCGCAATAACAAAACCACCAACAGCAAAAGTGAATAAAATGCAAATTGTAAGTACCAATATCATATGGTCTGTCCTCTGTTCTGTTGGTGATTTAGCGGTACCCCTAAAGGTATCGCTCATATCTTCATCCTCTCTCAGACCAGGAAGAAGTTACCCTCCCGATCTCACTCGATTTATTCATCCAACATTAAAACGTGGATGGATAAATCAAATGAACTCGTATTGTATAGGGGATATATTTCCTTCGTACTTTCAGTTTTTAGACCATTTTTAGGATTTTTCACTAATTTTGGCTTAAAATCGCTTGAAGTTTCACACTTCTCGTGAGAATATGGGTTGTTTTGAAATCAGATTTGGTAATAGAAGTCGCTGTTTTGGTGCAAATGCAGTTTTCTTTTCAATCTCCTTCACA
>JAEORX010000222.1 GCA_016840685.1 Candidatus Thorarchaeota archaeon | reverse complement strand
AGTATAGTGTGTCCAACCTCGATTCTGCTGTCCAAACCGACCCACTAGTTAATACCATTTCATCGAAATCGTAAAGTAGAATCACACTCCCAAGCACATCTGGGTCGTCAGGGGGATTCCGGTAGATAATAAGCATGCTAGCAGAACATACTAGAAAGAAACCAATAATGACCATCAAGACCCTGCTCGATATCTTCTATCCCCTGAGCGGTATCTCCTGTGGAGTAATAAAGGTGATGAAGCAAATCTAGAGATCTCGTCTAGCAAGACGTCGAGAGGGTGAGAGGTTCCTTGTCATGTCCTCGACACTCTCTCCAGAAGGTAATTTCTGAACAGAGAGTTTCTTTCCAGTGATTCTGTAGAATGCATGGGCACGGACTGCTTGGATGTATGCCATCAGATCATTGGGCTGGCTGGCAGCACCCAGAAGTATGGAGCGTCGTTGCCCAAAAACGTCGAGTAGTCGGTCCAATATTTTCATCGCAGTTCGTTCCAAGGTTTTCTTCTCTGGTTTACAGAAAAGGATTGCTATTTAGTCATACGCACTCAGCCAAAGTGCTATATACTCTCTGAAGGCATCCTCGCCCAGCTCCTCCACAGGTGTTGATACAACGTATGCGTATTGCAATAGTTGACAAGTATCGATGTAGACCAAAGGACTGCACGCACGAGTGCCAGAGATTCTGTCCACGGGTCAGAACAGGTGATGAGACCGTCATCTTTCCGGATGGTCCTGACAAGCCACCCGTCATAGTGGAGGCGCTCTGCTCTGGTGAGGCCATCTGTGTCAAGAAGTGTCCCTACAACGTTATTCGCATCGTGAACCTGCCTGAGGAGCTGGAGAGCGATACGAGTCATCGCTATAGTGTCAATGGATTCAAGCTGTTTAGACTTCCCACACCCAAGGAGGGACAGGTGCTTGGACTCATAGGTCCAAATGGAGTTGGAAAGACAACAGCCATACAGATACTTGCTGGTGAGCTGACTCCAAACATGGGTCGACTTGAGAACCCTCCAGACTGGGATGAGATCATCACAGCCTACCGCGGGTCTGAGCTTCAGCCATTCTTCGAAAAGATTCAGGCTGGCTCTCTGGTACCCATTCTGAAGCCCCAGAACATCACCGACTTGCCCAAGGTCAAGGACCTTGCTGATCGACCAATCAGTGAACTCCTAGAGTCATCAGACTCGTCAGGTCGTCTAAAGGACCTCAAGGAAGACATGAGTCTGACTGAGATCTGGGACCGTCCCATAAAATACCTGAGTGGTGGTGAGCTCCAACGAGTGGCAGTGACCGCTGCCATCGTACGTGAGGGTGACATCTACTTCTTTGATGAACCCACTGCATATTTGGATGTGAGAGAACGACTTCGGATGGCCCGAGCGATTCGAAATCTCTCTGCTCTTGGAAAGACGATCATTGTTGTCGAGCATGACCTCTCAATCCTTGATTATGTTTCAGACCTAGTCTGCATGTTCTATGGCGACCCAGGAGTCTATGGAATAGTGTCACATCCCCATGGAACTCGTGTGGGAGTCAACATCTTCTTGGATGGGTTCATTCCTGATGAGAATATGCGGTTCCGCGACACAGCAATCTCGTTCAAGGGGATGCGTGCTGACGATGAAGAGTATCTCTCTCGCGAGGCAATGATTGAGTATGGTGACATGAAGAAGAGCTTCGAGGACTTCACTCTCGAGATAAAAGGCAGTCGTGTTTCAAAAGGTCAGATTGTTGGCATATTGGGGGCAAATGGCATAGGAAAGACGACCTTTGTAAGGATGCTTGCTGGAGAGCTCGAACCAGATGAAGGTGAGGCTCCTAAAAAGACAGTAACAGGTCTGGACCTCAAAATCAGCTATAAGCCACAGTATATCTCCTCTGATTTCGATGGGAACCTTAGAATGTACCTCCGGACTGCTGGAGGAAACACCATAGACTCAGCTGACTTCAAGACCTCCGTCATCAAGAAGCTCGAGCTGGAGCATCTTATGGAGCACATGGTGTCTGACCTCAGTGGCGGTGAGCTACAACGTGCAGCAATTGCTGCCTGTCTAGCCCGAGAGGCCGACATCTATCTCTTTGACGAGCCATCCGCGTTTCTCGATATCGAACAGAGACTCGCAAGCTCACGGGCAATCCGTCGACTGATTCGAAACAATATGAAGACAGCCTTCATAGTCGAACACTCTATCCTCATGGCTGACTATCTCAGCGACAGTCTTGTAGTGTTTGGAGGAGTCCCAGGTAAGTCTGGTGTCGCCTCATCTGTCAGGACACTCAGGTCAGGAATGAACAAGTTTCTGAAAGAGATGGGTGTGACATTCAGAAGAGACCCTCAGACAGGCCGGCCAAGGGTCAATAAGGATGGCTCAAAGCTTGATACACAACAGAAAGCCTCTGGGGAATACTACTACGTAGGTGCGAGTGAATAATCCAGTATATAAAAAGAGCGAGAGCTGGAAAATCAAGTCGCTGCTTCTTAGTCATCCATCACAATAGTGATTTTGCAGTTACTGCATCGTCTTGCTCTGAGATGCGCCCATTTGGTATAACTTTTTGCTAGTCTTATATTACCTCCACTGTGTGTCATCAGAATGTTTGGAGACTTCTTAGTCCACCAAATTGCGGCATTTCCAGCAAGAAACCCGTTCTCCATAGTTGATCCACAATATGGACACTTAGTTGAAACAATCATACCTTGCGACTCCAATATTTTTGACCGGCTTTCTCGCTGTCCAATTCTGCGAGGATTCTCACCGCTTCATTTCCAACCTTGATGACATCCATTTCTCCCTTCACTGCGAACTCGTCCCTGATTCTATTTGCATAGACTGCACATGCTGCACCGGTTCTGAATCCGTAAATATTCCCCAGCGTGAAGAGGGTTGCAGCTTCCATCTCAAAGTTTGCCACATTGGCTCTTGTGAGATCTTTGATGAGCGTTTCACTCATGCTCTGTGTGTACCCCTTGAATCCTGGTCGAGACTGGCCTAAGTAGAAGGAGTCGGTTGAAGCCGATATACCAAGATGATACGTCACACCAAGGGTCTCAGCAGCCTCCACAAATGCCAACACAACCTCATAAGAAGCCGACGCAGGATACTCCGGTCTTACGTACTGCTTGCTTGTCCCATCCAATCGAACTGCAGCTGTAGAGATTATGATATCACCAATCTCAATGTCTTCCTTCAGAGTGGCACATGACCCGACACGAAGAAATGTGTCTGCTCCAACATTCGCCAGCTCCTCAATGACTATGGCTGTTCCAGGCCCACCTATCCCAGTAGAACATGCTGAGATATCTACCCCCTTGTACTTCCCTGTGTGAGTGACAAACTGTCGATGCTTAGCTACTTCTCTTGTATCATCCCACAAAGCACTGATTCGTTCCACTCGCTGAGGGTCTCCAGGAATCAATACAGATTTGGCGACATCTCCTGATTTCACTTCAAGGTGGTACTGTTCCCTGTCTTCAGTGGTTGGTCGAGTTGCGGAAATCTTCTTGCCAGTCATGCGAAACCACCTGTCATAATCATCAACACAGTGATTTGTTACTTTCGACTCACTCGCTAAGCATATAGGGGAAGGCACCCCTTATGAAATCCCTCTGAGGTCAATTGACATGACAAAACTTGACGATTTTCCCCATTTGAATCTAGGAAAGCGGACTCGTCTTCATCGGATGATGTATGAATTTGGACCTGGAAACGGGACACTATTGATATTACCAATAGACCAGGGCTTGGAGCATGGTCC